>DVDV01000137.1 GCA_015296075.1 Leptolyngbyaceae cyanobacterium M33_DOE_097
ATGAGAATAATTCTCACAAAAATATTCATTTTGAACAGCTATCAATGGCTGGAATACCCATTCTGCCGTTCATAAAATTGAGCGCACAAGCCTTTAGAGGCTCTGACTTCAGTACAAATGTTTCAAAATGAGAATTGCTGTGCCGTTGCTTGATCAGAGGTTTCAGCAGTATTCTGAGGAATATTTTGAGATAAACCATTGCCCAAGGGAGTAGAGTGATGGGGTGGATGGGTCATAAAGTTCCAGCCTCACTCTAAAAAATACTTAACCAGTAAATTTTGACCTGCTTTGCCCACCTGATCCAGTAAGGACTTAATCTGCTTCAATGCAATGGGCAAGGGCTTTGGCCGCCCATGCTCCCAACAATGAATACTTTGAAATGAAACCCCTAACTTTGCAACGAATTTTGTCTGCGAAAAGTTGAGACACTGTCGTGTTTCTCGCACAAGACTAACGAACTGAGGATGGGCGATCTCAGCCATGAGGGGCAATAGTAGCACTTTAATTAGCTATACCACCTGTTAGAGTCATCCTCTCTCTCCCCTAGGGCTTAGAGTTTTTACCGCAGGTTTGCCCTGCTAGAGTCGTCTTTTAGTCAATCAAAAATTGAATTTATGAGCGAAAGTGAAGGTAGCGACCCTTGCGGTATCTGCAAAGCAGCGCGTCATCTCATTGTTTTCGGCCACATCAATATAACGCTGCAACGCTGCCAAACTTCTGTCTTCGGAAAACGACGGAAGGCGCTGAATCGGCACTCGCTGAGTGTGCATCCAGGTATTGCTGTTAGGTGAGCTGAAGCCGCGAAACTCACTACTCCAGTTCACCTACGACAGATTGCCAATCTGGAACTGATTGTAACGGCTTCAGGCAAAGATTAACGCTTTCGCTCCATTTTCACCCGCTTGTTTGGGTCTTGCTTGTGAACCCAGGCGAGGAATTTCTGTAGCTGCGGATCTTGCTGCAGTTTCTCCAGAGAATTCAAGTACAGTGCCAGATGGGAGTTGTTGTAAAGCGTATGGATTTGGCGGTGGCAGGCAGAGCAAATTTGAATCGTAGGGCTGGGGTCAAGACCTTTGCGTTTCGTCTTTTGCCGAGGAATCAGGTGGTGTTCAGTGAGAGCGGACATTTCTCGCTGACAAAGTTCACAGGGTTGCGGCATTGCTCAGAAATGAGTGGATAGTGGGGAACGGTGACACATAACCTGATCCTAGCGATCGCCCTCCCGGTTCAACACTATTAATACCAATGCTTCAAAACTGGGCTACAGATGATTATCTGTAAGGACGGTATTTCCTTCGGAAACGCTACACGAATGCGAACCGCCCCTGCGAGGATCTGTAAATGGGATTTAGAGAATCGGTATAACCTAATCGGGTTGCCTCTGATACGAAAAAAGGAAGGCGCCAAATCGTTTAACGTCCTTCTTTTTCTACGCCGCAGGCACATTTCCGTAAGGACTTAGGGGGATTCAGGCGGATCCCAACGGTTGCAACACGCGACTCAACAGCTTTAAAGCACGCCCTAAGAAGCTGGTAGCGTAGAGCTTTGAGGCGAAGGTCGATGGTGATATGTGGCTCTTAGTCCTGCGCTCTACAACTCTCATTTGGATCCAGCTATCCATTGGGGATCACTCCTTCACGTCTAGAGTTCGCAGTTCTGTCAACTTGACCTCTAATAGTCACTATCAGCGACACAGATTCCCTGACACTTGATGCCATTGGTTGCGGTTCTGCGGCAGTGAGGGCATAAAATCTTTTCGTCACTTGATGTTGAATGACTCTCGCCTGCTGCCTGTGTCTGCAATTCCTTGGGTTCAATTTTAGGATCGAGGCTCATAAAAGTAACATTTTGTTAAGCTGCCTGCTTCTTCATTCTACATCCTGCTACTAGCGCTTCTGTTTTGGCTTATGAAAAGGGTGCTGAGCGTTTCACAGTGCCTCTCGTATGCTTTAGATCTGCGATCGCTGCGATTTTGGTTAAGCATGCCTGAGAACAGTAGACTCCAGGCAAAGCAATCGATGGGGATGGTGAATTAGTTGAGGATGTGTACTCTGATGCACTCAACGCACACCTCGATCTCGTGTCAGGTCTGACATGACTTTTTCTACGTACCAGGCTGCTGGATGGTGGGGATAACGACTCATCGCAGCCAGCACAAGCCGCTTTACAGCTTGCTTGTCACCGTTTAGTAGAACAACTAGCTCATTCAGTTTAGAAGTTGTAGCAGCGTTTAATCTCATCACAATTACATCAGCTCGCCACCCTCTAGAATTCCCCGATAAGGCTGAAAACCTGTATCTTCCGCAGACTTCCACTACCGCTTTAAAGCAAAACTCAGGACTTGAACTTTGAGCAGCTTGCTCTAGTCTCTAAGCCCTGAGCTTCAAACATTAGTTTTGATGGAGTGATGCGTGCGGATCTAAACGCTCCTAGTGGTCTGCCAAGCCAACTTTGCCAGCTAGAGAAAACGAATAACCAATGACCAACGGCTCAGCCATGATCGACCCTGCAACGTTCTTTGGGTGAACTTCTAGTTATTCCGACGCGTCCTTATTTACCAAAAGGTTTTGGCTCGTTCACTTCAACATCTTCACCTTGAACCTGCTTAAAAAACTTCTTAGTTCCTTCGGGTAGTGGCTCATCAAGGTTGAGTTTTTCTTTAACTGAGATCTTGCAGCATTCTCAATAAGCCGATTCTAAGCGAGGTTTGAGGTCAATATCGAACCCAAAATGAGCCGCAATATCAGCGTGAGATTGGATGCGTTTGAGTAACTGAAACCAGATAATCGAAGGGAAC
>DVDV01000342.1 GCA_015296075.1 Leptolyngbyaceae cyanobacterium M33_DOE_097
TATCTGTTTTTAATCGGAGCCTACCGAGATAACGAACTAACTCCAACGCATCCGTTGGTCTTAACACTAGAGAGCCTGCGAAACCAGGGAGCAGTACTTCAGGAAATCATTCTGACTCCCTTAACGCTGGAACCGTTGACTCAACTGGTAGCTGAGACATTACATCACCATCCTGATACTGTTCGTCCCCTAGCCCAAGCTGTGTCACGTAAAACCGAGGGCAACCCTTTCTTTGTCAGTGAATTTTTGAAGCTGCTTTATGGCGAAAACCTTTTGACTTTTGATGCCCAACAGTTGAGATGGCAATGGAACTTAGCTGAGATTGAAGCTCAGGATATCACTGATAATGTGGTGGAGTTGCTGCTGCGTCAGTTGCAGAAATTGCCGGAAGCAACACAGCAAATTCTCTGTATAGCCGCTTGTACCGGGGCTGAATTTGATTTAGAGACGTTAGCGCTTAGCGCAGAGCGCAACTCCGAAGGAATCGTTTGCGAAAAATCACCGAAAGCAATTTTTCAGGATTTATTAGAAGCAATACAAGCGGGATTAATTCAACCTTTGTCTGACTTGGACGAAGACTTGTTGGTTCAAGAGTATAAGTTTCTGCACGATCGCGTCCAGCAAGCAGCATACGCTTTAATCGATAAGTTTCAGAAAAAAGTTGTTCATCTGCAAATTGGTCGCAATCTCCTCACAAAAACTTTACCAGAACAGCTATCAGAGCGGTTATTTGAGATTGTTGATCATCTTAATCATGGAATTGAGCTTGTCTCTAATCAAGACGAACGTCTTGAAATTGCTCAATTGAATTTAATAGCAGGACAGAAGGCAAAAGGGGCGATCGCCTATGGCGTGTCAAAAAAATACTTAACCACAGCAAGAGAATGCCTGACTACTTCTAGCTGGCAGACAGATTATGACCTGACTTTAAAGTTATACGCAGAGACAACAGAAATTGCATTTTTGTGTGGAGAGTTTAACCAGGTAGAACAATGGGTGGCGATCGTTTTGCAGCAAGCTAAAACGGTTCTTGATAAGGTAAAAGTGTACGAAGTCACAATTCAAAGTTGCATTGCACAAAATCAGCTATTAGAAGCAATAAATATTGGATTGCAAGTGTTGCGGCAACTAGAAATTAGTTTTCCTGAACGGCCAAGTCAGTCAGATGTTCAGCTTGAATTAGACGTGATCTCATGCCTTATTGGTGAGAAATCGATGTCTAACAAGACGCTGCGCGTCTACGAGGACTTGACTCATTTGCCCCAAATGCACGACCCAGATAAATTAGCAGCAATGCGAATCCTCTCTGGCATCACGATTTCTGCTTATAGTGCGGCTCCTACCTTGATGCCGCTACTGATAGCTAAACAAGTCAGCTTGTTGCTCGAATATGGCAATACGTTTGCATCTCCTTTTGTTTATGCCAACTTTGGATTGATTTTGTGTGGAAAGGTCGGGGACGTTGAGGCTGGCTATGAGTTTGGCCAGTTGGCTTTAAGACAGTTGTCGCAACCTCAGCCTCATTCACTCAAAGCGAGAACATTAGTTATTATAAGTACCTTCATCATTCATTGGAAAAATCATGTAAGAGACACATTATATTCCTTGCTAGAAGCCTATCAGAGTGGTCTGGAAACCGGAGATTTAGAGTTTGCTGCTTATGCCGCTCACTCTTATTGCTTTAACTCCTATGCTGCCGGAAATGAACTCGTGCAGGTTGAACGCGAGATGACGACATACAGTGAGGCAATTCGTCAAATTAAGCAGGAAACAGCACTAACCTGGAATCAAATATTTCAGCAGGCGATCGCCAACTTGATGGGATACTCAGTCGATCCAACCCGTCTAGTTGGCAAATTCTACAATGAAGAGAATAGATTGCCGCAACATGAAGCAGCAAATGATGGAACTGCAATCTTTAATGTCTATTTCAATAAACTTTTCCTGTACTACCTCTTTTCTGAATATGACCTGTCCGTTGAAAATTCAACCCTGGCGGAACGTTATTTAATTCGAGTAACAGGTTCACCTCTTGGCCCTTTCTACTACCTATATGATGCTCTAGCAAGACTCGCAATATACTCTGAAAGCAATGCTCAAACGCAGTCAGAAATCCTCAAAAAAGTCGCTGTTAACCAGGAGAAAATGAAGCAATGGGCACATTACGCACCCATGAATTATTTGCATAAATATCATTTAGTACAAGCCGAGACTGCACGAGTTTTGGGTCAGTTGCTGGAGGCAGAAGAATTTTACGAACAAGCCATTCAGGGTGCTAAAGAAAATGACTATCTTCAAGAAGAAGCGTTAGCCTATGAATTAGCAGCTAAGTTTTATCTATCCCGGAATCGGAAAAAAATTGCTCAAACTTATATAAGAGAAGCTCACTACTGCTATCAGCGTTGGGGAGCTGCGGCAAAGCTTAGAGATCTAGAAACTCGTTATCCACAGTTTTTTCTTCAACCATCAGGTATGCCTGATGCACTAGACCTTAAAGCATCTAAAACCACTTCAAATACCTCACACGTCGCTTTCGATTTAGTAGCAGTGATGAGAGCATCACAAGCAATTTCGAGTGAAATTGAATTGGAGCGGTTGCTCAATTCCCTAATGCAGATTTTAATTGAAAATGCTGGGGCACAAACTGGATGCCTGCTTTTGGAAAACTCAGGAGAATGGGCGATCGAAGCTTCTTGTGAACTAAATGATGGTGAGAACATTTCTACGCAAGTGTTGCAATCGGTTTCCATCACAAATCGCTTATGTGAATCAATTATTCAATATGTGATCCGGACTCATGAATCCGTTATTCTCAATGATGCGGCTCGTGAAGGTCATTTCATCCATGATCCCTACATTCAGCAGAACCAAACGCAATCACTTCTCTGTTTGCCGTTGTTGAATCAAAGTAAGCTTATCGGTGTGCTGTATCTAGAAAATCAATTAACAACTGGAGCATTTACACCAGAGCGAACACAAGTTCTAAATTTGCTCTCCACTCAAGCCGCGATCGGGCGCATCCGGAGGTTGGGGGAGTACGGGGCGGATTAGCGAGAATAGAAGAGGATACAAAAAAGGGGCACCCAGTGGGTGCACCCCAATCAATTAAGTTCTAGATCTATGCTAACGCTTTCAGACGTCGTTGTTTCA
>DVDV01000042.1 GCA_015296075.1 Leptolyngbyaceae cyanobacterium M33_DOE_097
GAGAATAATTCTCACAAAAATATTCATTTTGAACAGCTATCAATGGCTGGAATACCCATTCTGCCGTTCATAAAATTGAGCGCACAAGCCTTTAGAGGCTCTGACTTCAGTACAAATGTTTCAAAATGAGAATTGCTGTGAACTCCTTCCCTGCCTTTGCTTGAAAACAAACAAAAAAACAGGCACTCGCCCCTGTTTGGTGCATAGCACATCTACCTAAGGGGAGAGGAGGAACCTGGTAAGATTCTGCCCTGGGGTGAGGTTTCTGAACATCCTCCTATATGTGTATGCTAAAGCGATCGCTCTTAGAGTAGGGAGAATTACAGTTATCAATTGTTAAAAAACTTGCAAATATTAATCTTTTATATAGGAAAAAACAATCTTTCCCGATTTATCAAAGCTTTGGTGTAAAAAATAACGCAAAAACCGCTTGAATTAGCGACATGCGCTTCTTTTAGTAAGCGATTATACTTAACCAAAAGTAATACTAATTTTCAGTACACAAGAGTGAAAAATTTTTCGCTGATTGCAGAAAGAAATTGGCTGATTTCGGCAATCCTTTATTCCACAATTCGCTGTTTACTAAAAGCAGAGAGAAATCCGTGTTGATACGTAGATTGGCGAAACTGGGAGGCGTGACAAATGCGACATCATCTCAAGCAATTCATGCTTGTCGTCTGCTTTCTCAGTTCATTAGGAACTCTTGAAGTTTGTCAGCCTGTTGCTGTTGTAGCCAGTGATAAGCAACAAGTTGCGCCTTCTGAGGCTATCGATCGCCTCTACCAGCAAGGGTTACAGCAGCTCTATCAAGGCTTTGTGGACGATGCAAAACAGACCTTTGAGCAAGTCTTGGCTAAGCAGCAACAGGCAGGCGATCGCCGTGGGGAAGCGCAAACCCTGACGCAACTGGCGGAAGTGTACTACTGGCTAGGCTACCCCCAGCGATCGCGCGACACGGCTCAAACAGCACTGGAGTTATGGCGGGGCCTGGGCGATCGCGCAGGTGAAGCCGACGCTTTAGAGCGCATGGGTGAGGCGTACTCTAGTCTGAATAACTTTTCTAAATCATTGGAGATTTTGCAGCAGGTTCTTACCTTGCGACGAGAGCTGAGCCAATCACCTGACGCAGAGTTAGCCCAGCAAATGGGTTTTATCAGCACTCTGTTGAGAATTGGAGCGATTTCCTATAAAAATCAACAGCCCAAGGAGGCTCTAGCCGCTTTAGAGCAAGGGCAAAAGCTACTCGATAACCCCGCGATCGCCCAAACATTTCCGCAACAGAGCCGAGCAGACGCAAACTTAACTCTCGGCTGGATTGGCTGGATTCGGTTTAACCAGGGCGAACAAGAAAAGGGAATTGCCCTGATGCAAACCGCTTTAGAACAAAGCAAAGGCTTAGGCGTGCGATCGGGCGAAGCGAATGCAACCTATTTTTTAGGAGAAGCTTATTTCATCAAACAAGATTACGCCCAAGCGCTTACCTACTACCAACAGTATTTAGCTATCGCTCAACGGGCCAACCATGAGGGGACGGTGCCGTTTGCTTTCAAGGCGATCGGCAATACACAGCGGCGGCTCAATCAACTCGATGCAGCTCTGCAAGCTTATCAAGAAGCGATCGCCACCTATCGCGCCGCTTTACCCAAATTAGAGACTCCTAACCCTGAATGGGAGGCTGATACGCTGTGGGGGATCGGCAATATTTACCGTGACCAACAGCAGCCCAAGCAAGCGGCACAGTTCTACCAGCAAGCATTGACAATTTATCAGTCGATTACAGCCACCCCTCAAGATGCGGCTAAAGTCACGCAGATACGGGGGCACATCGCCAGCCTTCTTACCGCCCTGGGGATTGCATCCGCTCGGCAACAGCAGTATGTGCAGGCGGTGCAATTTTATCAACAGGCAGTGCAAGAGCGACGTGAATTGGATAAGACCTTTACAGACCCAAATCAACGTGACGAAAATCGCTTGAGTATGGGCCTTGCCACCTCATTGATGGCGCAGAGCTATCGCAATGACAAACAGTTTGAGCGGGCGCTTGATGTCTTTTTGCAGGCGTTAGAGATTTACCAAGATTTGCAAGCCACATCCAAAAGCGAAAGTATTTTGCAACAACTTGCTGACGGCCTGCCTTATCTACTTTCGGATATTGGGCACACCTATGGCAGTTTGTACGACTATCCTAAAGCGATCGAGTTCCACCAGCGATCGCTGGCAGCGACACAAAAAATCAAAAACCCAACACGAACTTATTGGGGGTTGCGATCTCTGGCGGATGCTTACGACAACAACGGCGAACCCCGCAAAGGCATCGAAGTTCTGAAGCAGGCACTTGAACCCGCTCGGCAGACGGGCAATCGGCTTCAGCAAGCGGGGACTTACTATCGCATGAGTCAGTTTTATGGCAACTTGAGCCAATACCCAACGGCGATTGAAGCAGCTAATAACGCCCTTGCTATCTATCAAGAACTGCAAAAAAGCACCGATCCAGACGAACGCAAAGAAGGGTTGAAAAACTCTGTTAGTGTCCTGAACACTCTGGCAACGCTTTACCAGGCTCAGGGACAGCTTCCTAAAGCCTATGAATACTTCCAGAAATCACGCGCGATTCTTGAAAGTCTTGATGCCACCGATAGCCAATCCAGTAAGTACACTCTGCTCAATAATCTAGCTCTCTACTACCTTGAGATTGGCCAATACAACCAGTCACGCGCCCTACTGGAGCAAGTTTATGCCTACCGTGAAGCTGAAAACCAACGGTACTTGATGGCGTTAGCGTTGAGCAATTTAGCACTGACTTACAGTAATCAGGGCCAAACTGCCAAAGCCCTTGAAATTAATCAAAAAGCACTAGAACTCGCCAAGGCCGAAAAAGCAATCAACCTGCAAGCGACATTACTGAATAATATTGCCACGATTTATAAAAGCCAGGGAGCCTATGCTGAGGCACTGAAATATCACGATATAGCTCTCGCAATCAACCAACAGTTGGATGATCTGGAAGGTGAAGGGACAACGCTAAATAACATGGGATCGGTGTACTCTGATTTGGCGCAGTATGACAAATCACTAGAGTTTCACGAGCGATCGCTCAAGTTAGCCCGCCAAATTGGTAACGTCTATGGTCAGGCAACCGCCATTGGTAACATCGGTTTAATCTATCAAGTCAAAGGAGATTTGAACAAGGCTTTTGCTACCATTCAGCAATCGCTTGATTTGTGGGAGTCAACGGGCAACCCGACTGCAAAACGCATTCCGCTCAACAACATTGGCTATCTCTATGGACAACAGGGCGATTATGCCAAAGCCTTAGAGATGTATCAACAATCGCTCGCGATCAGTCAGGAAGTGGGCGATCGCGCCAAGCAAGGGATCACGCTGAATAATATCGCAGGTATTTATCGTGAACAGGGTCAATATGCACGGGCGCTTGAGCTACACAAACAGGCACTCGTGATTAGCAAAGAAGTTGAAGACCCCAATTCAGAAGCCCGCATCCTAAACAACATCGGCATCATTTATCAATCGCAGGGCAACTTTGCCGCTGCATTAGAGCAGTTTCAGCAAAGCTTAGCGATCTATCAACGCATTGGTAGCCGTTTAGAAATAGCGACAGTACTGGGTAATTTGGGCATTCTCTACCACTACCAGGGGCAATACGGAAAAGCGTTAGACTACTTACAACAAGAGTTAGCGTTAGTGCGTGAAATTGGCGCACGTAGCAACGAAGCTGGCACCTTACAAGCCATGAGCTTGATGGATCGCACGTTGGGGCAATATCCGCAGGCTCTCAACTGGGCAGAGCAGGCACTCAAAATTCAACAAGAGATTGGCGAATCGATCAACACAGCCATTACTCTGACTAGCATCGCCAAAATCTATCAGCGTCAACAGCAATACGACAAAGCGTTAGAGGTCTATCAACAAGCGCTCACTATTTTTGAACAAGCAGGCAACAAACCCAATGCGGCTGACACCTTAAGCGATATAGGCTGGGTTCACTTGCAAAAGAAACAGTTTACTGATGCGATCGCAGCTCAGCAAAAAGCCCTTGAGATGAAACGGGAAATGGGCGATCGCCTATCAGAAGGACTGGTCTTGCAACGATTAGGCGAAACCTATCTAGCACTGGGTTCCAGAAGTCAGGCCCAAGACGCTTTACAGCAAGCCTTAGCCATCCATCAAGAGGTTGGTTACATTGCAGGTGAAGCAGAGACATTTGATTTATTGGGTGGATTTTATGCAACCCAACAACCTGATCTTGCGATCGCTTTTTACAAACAAGCGGTGAATACACGTGAAACAATTCGATCCGGGATACGCACTTTATCCAAAGAACAGCAAGAAACCTATACTCAAACAGTCTCTGAAACCTATCGGAAGTTAGCCGATCTCCTAATCACAAAAGGACGCATTTTGGAAGCCCAAAAAGTTCTAGAACTGTTAAAAGCTCAGGAACTTCGGGAATTCACTAGAGATACAAAATCAGTTGCTTCCACACAGGGAATTGCAGTCAATGCAGCTGAAGAAAAAATTCTCAAAGAGCATGGCAGCTTAATCGCTTTAGGTAAAAAGGTAGAACAATGTAAGCAATCTCGTTGTGCCGAATTAAGTCAACTTAATGATCAACTACAAGTCATTACTGAGCAATATCGTCAGACGGTAGAAGGGTTTGAATCGGCAATTCGCGATCGCCGCAAAAACGATGATATTCTTGACCCTTCGATTCCACGCAACATTCGCAAGATTGTGGATGCGCAGCCCGGCACTGTGCTAATTTATCCCTTTGTTCTAGAAGATAAGACCTGGTTGTTGTGGGCGGGGCCGGGTGGCATTATTCGAACGGTGGAAGTGGCTGTCTCACAGCAAGAGTTAGGCGAAGCGGTGTTAGAGTTTCGCCAACAAATTCAAGATGCAAAACAACCCGAAGAACGAGTCCAGGCAAACGGACAAAAACTGTATAACTGGCTCATTCGTCCGATTGAAAAGGAACTTAAAGCCAACAATATTACCAACCTTGTCTTTTCGCTCGATCGCGTTACCCGTTACATTCCAATGGCAGCTTTATTTGACGGGCAAAAATATCTGGTTGAGCAGTACACGATTTCAACTGTGCTTTCTGCCGAATTGACGGATATGCGCGATCGCCTCCCCCGTGGCACCAACGCAACCTCAGTTTTAGCAGTGGGAGCCTCTGAGTTTCAGGGCTACCGCGCACTGCCCAATGTAGTCGATGAAGTCAGCGAAATTGTGCGGCAACCGCCAAACGAGGCAAGCGGCATCTACCCAGGCAAAAAGTTTCTCAACCAAGCCTTTGACTTTCGCGCCCTCCGCGATAACTTATACGGGCACAACATTCTCCATATCGCGACGCATGGTGCTTTTGTGCCCGGTCGTCCCGAAGATTCGTATCTGGTTTTGGGCACCAGCGAAAAACTCACCATTGCTCAAATTGAAACACTCCAAGATCTACAGGATGTGCATCTTGTGGTCTTGTCTGCCTGCGAAACGGCGCTGGGTGGCCCCGATCAAGATGGCATCGAAATTTCAGGCATCAGTTCTTACTTCCTCAAAGAAGGCGCAAAAGCCGTCGTTGCTTCACTCTGGTCGGTGAGTGACAAGAGTACCAGCGATTTAATGCAGATCTTCTACGGCAACCTGGCTGGCGCTGACCCAATCACCAAAGCAGAAGCCCTCCGGCGAGCGCAATTAGCGTTGCTTGCGGGTCAACCAGTCGAGCAGGCCGTGTCACGTGGCATTGGGGTTGTCGCTCAATCAGGGGGAGATCGCGGCGCACGACCTTCGCGTTACTCTCACCCTTACTACTGGGCACCTTTCATCTTGATCGGCAATGGCCTGTAGCGATCGACTCGCCAACCTCTGAAGGACTCAGCCTCTATCTGCACAAGTTCCAACCTTTTACGAAGTTTTGAATAGTCTCCGTAAACTCGCGTTAACAAAGTCACAATTTTATAAATATTGGTTGTGCTACTGCGGAAGCGGGAACAATAGCCAGGAATTTATTCAAAGATTTTCTGGAGAACTTAGTAGCAATGACTAACGGAAGCGGTGGAGATGTATCTAGCAAAAAGCTAGCAGCTGGAATTTGTGGAATTTTGCTAGGTGGCTTAGGCATCCACAAATTTATTTTGGGCTACACCCAAGAAGGGCTGATTATGTTGCTGGTTAGCCTGCTAACCTGCGGCTTTGGTGGTGTTGTCATGGGCATAATTGGCTTGATTGAAGGCATCATTTACTTGACAAAATCAGATGACGAATTTGCCCAAATCTACATGAACAACAAGAAAGGTTGGCTCTAGCCACCTGATTATGGATAGGGTATGGAAATGACCGATGTTTAGAATTCATCGCGATCGCCTATCGACTAAAGCCCTCCGCTACCGTTGGAGCTTGTTAGGCGGTGGCTTATTTCCGCTGCTTGGTGCGTACAGCCATAGCCAGGGCATTTCCTTACCCTTCCTTGCTTGCCCTATCAAGCTTCTCACAGGTATTCCCTGCCCGACCTGTGGAATGACTCGCTCCTTCCTTGCGATGGCACAAGGGCAGTGGCAACAAGCCGCAACCTATCACTTATTTGGACCAATTCTGTTTGTCAGTTTCATCGGCGTTGTCGTTCATATGCTGGTCGAGTTATTTACTCAAAAATCGGTTTCTGGAATTCACACTCGACTGTTAAGCGATCGCCAATTTCAAATCATTATGTTCGTATCATTTTTGCTCTACTACGGCTTACGCTTATCAGTCCGCTATGCGTGGCTGAGTGAAGCTTTACCGTGGTTTAATCACGGGATTGGACAAATTTTAATCGCAGCAGCAAAGGATTTATAGCGTTTATGCACCGTTTTTTGGGTACTAAAAAAGCATTAACAGGCGTTTCCCTGGCGATCGCCGGAGCTGGCTATTTAGCTCTCTTTTCTTCGCTGGAAGTCAATTATCTGCTGAAGTACGCATTGGTGATGTTGCCGATTCAAGCAGGTGTCTTGATTTACCTATTTGCGTGGAAGTTGAGACAACCTTAAGGGGCGATCTGTCAGGCTGGTTGTCCTGCAATCTACCGAGTACCCGCATCAGGGTGTTGTACAGAAATACTTCCAGCGAATCACCCAAATTAGGGTGTTATGTAGAATCATTCACTCCAATAATGGTTAGTCACACAACCTGTTGGCATGAGGGATAGGACAAATGGCGACCCAATTCTCGCAGATCTTCTGGGGGTTGCTCCTCGTCATTCTCGATATTTCGATCAACGGTTTCGATTTATTGGTTGATGGCGTCGGATACCTGATTGCCGCAGCAGGCTGTTTTGGTCTCTCGTCGTTGTCAAGTAGATTTGTAGGCGCTGGAACTCTTTGCCTTGTTTTGGCTGCACTCTGGCTAATTGGTTTCGTCGTTCCTGGTGACATCGCCACGGCACAAGGGCTGGTTACGAATGTAGTGGACTGCGCAATGATGTGGCAGCTACTCGGCGGTATCCGCAAATTTGCATTGTCACGACAACGAGAGGACTTAGCCAAACAGGCAGGCGATCGCCGCGTTGCTTACGTCGTAATCACGGCCATCATATCTTTAATTTTATTTGCAATGCGCGGCTCACCTAACGCTGTGCTACTAGCCGTCATCCTTGCTGTTGCCATGCTGATTCTGCTCGTCATGATCTTGCACTTGATACACCGCGTCAAAGTTGAGCTTGCGACGTAGCTTGCCACCCAAATCGGTATAAAGCGTTCAGCAGTTGCGATCGCGCGATCGCAACAGAATTCGTTTTCGGGGAAAGCATTTTCTCGCTATGGGTCACGTTTACCAGGGTTGCCAGGAATAGTGCGGAGGGGGAGTGAAGAGTGGAGCAGGGGAGTTAAAAGTTAGGAATTATCAGGTTTTCAATCGGCCGTATTATTCTATCTATCAATTTCTCTAATTGAGTAATTTTGCCAATTTCTCTAATTTGGAATGTTATGAGAAATGGTCTGCCTAATCATCCGTTTGGGGATCTTAGACGGAAACTTTCAGCCTATTAATTGTTATATGTCTTAATTGATGAAGCTATGGGATGGAACCTCTGCATTGCAACCGAGACTGTACGTGAGCGGGCTAGACAGTTGAATCACGATGAAGCCTCCGATGAGGATTATGACCAATTCTACGAGGCTGTCACTTCTCTATCGCGCCAATTCTCTTATGCCTTGTTGCGTAAGAGTGGACAGTTGTGGAAAGGGCTTACCGAGAATGAAGTAAAGGCGCTTGATCCAGATGAAATTGGTGATCCAGACAAATGGCAGCCCCGTGATCCGCAGCAGCTATTGGAGATTTTTTGCAGAGTGAAGGAGCGATTGGAGAAGGAAAACGAACAACTGCCGGTTGACCACTTCCTCTGGTACATTGACGAGGAAGGGGAGCGTTGTAACGGCTCTACCCAGATTACCCTACCCCCTGGGGGAATTGAACTGAAGTTACCACATGATCCCATTGTTAAGTTAGATGGTGGTCATCAGGACGTCAACCACCGATGGGAGCTTCGTAAGTATGATGTGCATATTGATGCTAACTTACTTGCTCAGTCCAATCGTGAGATGGAGCGTGAAATAGAGAATTACTGCAAGGAAAATGGCATTGATCGACTCAATGGTACCTTTTCTGTTGCCTTCTCAGGTACTTCAAGGATCGATCCGCTAGTGGAAGTGCCTGTCGAATGGATACCTGTGCAGCCAGTTCTTGACGTACTTGGCTATCGGGTTGAGGTGGAGTCAGTAGATGCTCTCTCCACGTTTCAAGCCGATCTAGACACAGCCATGATTTGCTGTAAGCAGGCGATTCGTGTCACTTCTCCGCTTTATTGGTTAATGCAGTAAGCCCCTAGACACACACACATAACACTACACTGCACCGGAATTTTACAGCTTGTTTGCTTGCTTATCTAAGTTATCTGTGTCTGGTGAGTGTAAACGTTCGGCTGCTAGGAAAGATAGTCTTGCGGGTATTCTTGTGCAAAACCTCATGATTCTTCTTATGTCTCTAAAGCGCAAGTATTCACGGTTAAGGCTAATTGGTTTTTGCGGGATTGTGAGTTTTACCTTGATGGCTTGTTCATCTATCCAAGTAGGAGTTGATCAAGCAAGAGTAGTAAAGCAGTCTCATCCAAATCCCACAGCAATGAACAGAAAAAGAACTGTCGCGATCGCAACGTTCAAGGGACATTCGGAGCGAGTGACTTCAGTTGCATTCAGTCCCGATAGTCAGTTGATTGCAAGCGCAAGTTACGATAACACAGTTAAATTGTGGAATCCTAGAACCAGTCAGGTTATTCGTACTTTTCTAGTTCAAACAACTGACGAGGAGCATAACCAAGAGTACAACCTTTGGGTCGAAGCCAGTTCAAAACTAGCTTTTAGTCGAGATGGCAAAATTTTGACTCTGGGAAATGGATACAACGCATTGATTGCGTGGCAGGTTGATACAGGTCAGATCGTTAAGAAAACAAGAGGACGCAGCAGCTATACATTAGGAACAGCCTTTAGTCCTGATGGTCATTACTTTGCTAATGCACTGAATAGAACTTCTCCAGCCAGTGGATCAGTCAGTGGATTAGCCAGGTTCAGGCCTGACCAAATTTTACAAAGACTGGCTCGAATTGTTTACTCACAAGAAGCGGGTGACATCGGAATTTGGGATGTCAAAACTGGGCAACAAATCGCAACAATCCCAAAAACAGGTCTTCCTACTTCGATAGCATTTAGTAGTGACAACCAATTTCTTGTTAGTAATGCCTTCGGTAAAATCAGTTTGTGGGATTTGAAGTCAAAAAAATTGCTTCGCACATGGCTAGGATATGGTTCAGTAGCGATTAGCCCCAACAATGAATTTGTGGCTGTTAATCGATTTGGGAGTGTCAAGGTTTGGCATCTTAAGACGGGCAAAGAGATTTACTCAGTTGAAGGAGAATGCGGTGTGGGTGAGGCGTTAACTTTCAGTTCAGACAGTAAACTTCTTGCTGCATCTACCGCAGAGCTTAATGCAATCACACTTTGGGACGTAACAGCAGGTGAAAGAATTGTAACTTTATCATCGCCTCAAGTTTGGTCTATTACTATCAGTCCTAATAGCGAGTTACTTGCCACTGGTAATTCTGACAATATTGTTAGGGTGTGGAAGATGCAGTAAAAATTGATGACGAAAAGCAGTCGAACAATCCGATTAAAGCAGACAATTGAAAGACTTTTTGTCTATCGATTGAGTTACTCTCCTGCCACTCAATCGAAACGTTATACAGCCAGAGTTCTTAAGGGGAGAGGAATTTGTACTTTGTCTGTCAATAGCATAAAAGCAGTAGTTAAGACTTTTGGACTTTCGCTTTTGTTACTCACAGCTATTCAGACAACCAGTAGTGCTGGTGGTAGCAGTTGGAAAGTCAGCATTAAAAAAATGCAATTGCAATCTTCAAACCGTGCAACAGTAGTTTTGAAGGCTCTTGAAGACAAGGCATTTGATCAGTCATGTACAAAGTTATTAATAGAAATAGATTGGCAACCTGGTTATCTGTGGGGAAGCGAAGAATTAAATTTAGATCGTGAGAATACTGCTCTCAAAAGTCACCAAGAAGCCTTAATATCTCTTCAAAGGGAGTATATACAGCGTTCTTCAACACGGATTGGAGAGATGATGGGTGGGCTAATACAGAAGCAATCCAATCAATCATGGCTAGACTCTTTAATTCAATTTTTCTCACGTCTTTTTGGGAAGGTAGACCCACCATTGCTGGACTCAAGTATTCCAACTGCATGTCAGTTTATAGCCCCTGGCTTGACAATAGCAGAAGAGGGTACAAATAGGAGGAGAGCAGTATATGTACTTAATGAGCTATGAACCAGATTAAAAGTGATTTGTAAGCGATGTTGTATAACAAATGCACTGCACCAGGATATTTAAAGATAGTCAACAACAAGATTCATCCGAGTCCGGTGAGTGTAAACGTTATGGTGCTTAGATTGAGTTCTCTTCATCTAAACAAAGAGTAAATGAAAAGTAAAACTGTAGAACATAACTCTAATCGCTTAGTAATCGTCATCACCTATCAAGATGAGCAATTCTTGTTGGGCATCTTTGTTATGTTTGGAGTTGCTATTTTGACGCTTACATATTTAGGTATCGCATCCAAGATTCCGGCTTCATTCATGCAGGCGAGCGATTTATCTATTGTCTGCTACATTGCAGGATTTGTTGTACTCATCTATGGACTGTTTAGACTATATAGCTCATTTCTAATTAGCAAATTTGCTTTCGATAAAACAGTTAATAGATTAGAAGTAGAGAGCAAGTATTTTGCCAACACAAACAGACAAGTGTTCCGTTTATCAGAAGTGACAGGCATAGAGGAGGTATTTAAGCCCAAAACAACTCCTGAGTTATTTTTATGGATCAAGAAAGGGAATGAAGTTAGGGGTGAAAAAATACTCTTTGCCAAAGCATCAATAACAAGTCTCCATATTTTGTGGCGTGAGGTATCTGAATTTCTCAAAGATCAGCCAAATCTTATATTAAGTAAAGAATGGCTTATAGAACAAAACAAAGATAAGTTCAAGATTTATCGCAGCTATGACATGTTTAGAAATCCAGATAAAAGAACATACACAGTAGATAAAAAGCAGGCTATCTAATTTATGAGCTTGATGATAAAGAAGTTGGACGATACAAAACACAAGATATAAAAAATGTAGAAGTCGAAATCAATCCAGATAAAAGCGATGAGGAAAGTAGCGATCGTATCGTTCTTGTAATGATTGATGGTGGTAAAATACCCATCTCAGTTTATTGGTACGATACAGGTGGTCATGCAGTTATTGTTAGGGCATTGAAATACGCTTTAGGGCTGGAGAACTACCTACATATTTCACCAAGTTTTTACGCACCATAACAATTTGGGTGTAGCGGATTGACCGAAGCCGCTAGCTGGGACACAAAGATCTCAGCAACTGCTAACCCGAACATTAGCCTGAATATCAGTACTTCCCTTGCGAATCCTGGCGTGATCCTGCTGAAATCATAGAGTTGGCGATCTGAACTAATTCCCGTTGTCTTCCACCTTTTTGGCTTACTATGTACTGAAATCCTTGATACTTCCATTCAACCTGAGCCATACAATAGGCACCACAAATTGAAGAATAGGTTGCTGCAATTCCATTATCTAATTGGATGTTTCTCAAAGTTGAGGTAGAATCCTCATCTTCGATTCTTTTGTTACCTGATTTAAAGGACGTTCTAATTCTGTAGACAGAAATTGCTCCATAATAAGAGGCTGTTGACCTACTGCCTATACCACTGCTAGGTGGAGCAGCATAAATACCAATTGAATAGCCATCTGCGTTAGCAGAAATTGCGAGATCTCTACGAGAAAAATCAATATTACTTGGTAAAAAAATGGGAATTTCAGTTCTACTGGTTAGCTTTGATACAAGCTCATCAACTGGAAATTCCTTGTCAAGTTTTGGCGGAATGGAAAATTTGATAGGACGAAACTTTTGAACAAAGCTCATCCACTTCAAAATTTTTGTCCCTATAATGTTCAAATTTGGAATTTGATATTCAAAAAAATATTTGCCAGTGGATGATTTAATTTTACGAATTGTTGTTTGCTTAGGTTTGCTTAAGCCGTAAGCGCTAATGTTGTGCATGCACACCGACCGCCGAGAGTTTTCGGCTATGATGCAAGGGTTATACGCAGCGAGGGATGGGTAACGTTAGCACTCCAAATTACCGATCGCGATACTGATATAGACCTCATTTTTGGAATTTACACCTCAGGTTATAGTTGATGGGACAGCAGTGTAAACAGCGTAAGTGAAATAAGTTTGATGTGGAGATACATTGTCTTAACTCTTAAACACCTCCTGACTACTGGTTTATCCATCGTTGCTGTCTTTGTGTCAGGAATCGCTTCTATATTAACTCGTGGAGTTTTACGAGGCAGGAATTATTCTGATGTGGGAGTTCCAATGTATGAATATAAAAATGATGGCATAGCAACAGCTGCTGGTTTTTTAGTGTTCTTAATAGTCCTGCTCGGAGTTCTATACCTTCTTCAACGCACACTCAGTCGAAATTTACAGTGGCTTCCCTATTCAGTGGCTGTGATCACTTGTATCTGCTCTACTCCGTTTCTTTTCGTCGTGTTTTTTTGGTGACGAACAAAAGTCCTAAATGCAATAAGTGCAGCAGCGCGGAGACAGCTAACACTGCGTTGGTACGGACAACTTTAAGGTTACCGATGAGAGTTCAAAGTTATCTATCACCGCACAAATTCGGCGTTATTTGCTTGTGGAGAGCTTTGGAGGCGACACACAGTTCTTTGAGCGATCGCAATCTTACAGTCCTTATGAAGTGCTGTAGAGAATTAATAAAATTGGCACCTATCGCTCTGCAATAGATAGTGGTGAGACTATTCTGATGGTGTGAAGGATATGATGGCTTGCTGGATTGATCGGAATGTCCATAGTGTTACTAAAACTGCTGGGTTACGCGATCGGCAGTGTTGTGATGTACTGGGGCTTGCTACTCTTACTCGTTGCACCCTGGGCATTGGCGCTTCTGTTGGTTGTGTTGCTCAACGCAGGTTGGAACCAGATCACTGGCAAGACTGACGAATGGCAATGGTTCCTCAGTTGGACTGAATCGGTCATGCAGGTAGTTCATCGACTCAAGTTTGAGTGGCTCGGTTGGATTCCTGGAATTTTGATTCAGATCTGGTATGCCGGATATGCCGCGCATTTAGTGAATACTTCCGCTTTAGAAAAGCCGAGCATTGACGCGATCGCCCTTCAATTTATGGGAGTCATGGGCATCGTCACAGCCGCAGCGATTTTTTACTGGCTCTATCGCCTGGTTGTAGAAGTCAAACTGGCCAGATGGATTTACATTCTGGTGAGTGGAATCTCTTTAATTGCCTATTTCGTATTTCTGCAACAACCCCAAGTTGCTAAGGTGTTGGGCGAAAGCTGGCAACAAATATTTGCTGCTCTACTGGCCGCAATGACCTAGTGCATGAAGGCAAGAGTAGTTAGACAGCTAGAATAGAACTGATGTCTAAAATCCAGCAGTTCTTGTACCATGCCGACCCCTTACGCCCTCGCTATCCAGTTAAGCGAACGCCAACAGCACCTA
>DVDV01000392.1 GCA_015296075.1 Leptolyngbyaceae cyanobacterium M33_DOE_097
ACCTTCTTTGATGATTTGCGGGCGTTAACCCGTTATATGTATTTCGACAGTTGGGATCACCTGCTCACCTTCATGCTGGAGGGTCTAGAGCTAGATATTCCGCCCAATAGCAGCTAAATTTCCATACTGAGAATTGCTGAGGTGCTTCGTCTTGCCATGCACCCAGTTCAGTAATGTTACCCTGTAAAACCTCCCGAAGTGGCGGGTAGTCCCATCCTTGTTCTAAAGCGGCAAGGCTCATCTCAAAGCTATCAACGCCATAATTGTCAACCTCTTTTTGCCAGTTCTTTAGTTCCTTTTGCCATTGTTGGCGCTCACTCTCAGATAATTCAGTGCTCAACATTGCCTCAGTTAACACACCATCCAGTTCTTCAAAGAAGATCCCACTTTCGCCACTGGAGCCATCCAAGTTCATCCAGTCCTGCACATAAGCCCGAGCGATCGCCCCCAAAATGATTAGCGCATTATTGCCGTCACCCTGCTCAAGAAATTTGTCTGCTTTTTGAATAATCTCCCGAATTTCATCTAGAGCGGGTTCATCATCCCACTGCTCTACATACCGATTGATAATTCGCTCAACTTGCCGTTCGATCGGTTTTGAATCAACAGTAGTACGACGGGTCGCCTTTTGTGATTTTTGGGTTTTGGATTGGGTCAGTAAGGCAATCTGAACCTCAACTGCATCCATCCACTCTGGCTGCTCGTTGGCAAGGTTTTGCACGATCGTTTCCAACTGCCTACGGTTTAGCGACGCCAACACTTTAGCTAGTTCAGGACGCTGCTCAGTCTGATCAGGCTGATGCAGGCAGGTTAGAAGTGTCGCAACGATATGCTTGCACCATCCTTCATACTCATAGGGACAGGTGCAGAACGCATGGGTAATCCCACCTTTGTCGAATTGAATGGTGATCCGGTAAGACTCTACTTCGCTGCCTTCAACTTTGGCAGACAGTGTATTGCCACGTTGAACCAGAGAATTAACTGAATCAGCCCGGCAATAATCCTGTCCCCGTTCAAACGATTGAGCGGTCGTATGGTAACGAATAGTTGCCTCACTCAACTTTGGGATCACCGATTCCCCCCTGAATGTTTTAAATCAGCCTTTGTTCTACTCTGGGACAACAATCTTAAAGTGACCAACTCGATAACCTATTATTGCCCAAAGCGATCGCTCAGATACCGATTCTATCGTTGGGGCGATCGCTTTCTGTTAACAAATTGGAATTATTGGATGAGACAAATGTTAGCCCAGATGAGGCATATTTCAGCACGGAAGAAGCTGTTTCTTTGGATACAGACAATAGTTTGCCAGAACAGGTGGTGTATGAAAGCTTGAAGCGCAATTCTCATCATCTATCCCTTGAAGTTCAACTGAAATTGATGATGGCCCCTAACCTACGTCAGCAGTACGAAACTTACATTGGTCAGAAGGCAAAAGCTGCTAATCATATAAGCCTAGTACCACATACATTCACACATTAATGTGCGTGTGACTTTACCTAAATTTTAGCCAACAGCATACCCAAATTTTGGACAACTATAGGGCTGAAACCCTGATCCTTCCGTTAGCCCTTAAAATCAGTTTTTGCTGTTTTATCCCCAAATCGTGGACAAACATCAGTTTGCCAACTCAACGACTGGACAAAAGTCATCAATAATTCTTTACAGAGTTTCTAGTGATTTTTGCATGATTTACGCTACACCAACTCAGTAAAGTTCCCCTGACTCAGCTCGCTTCTTAATATCGACGCTCCAATCTTGAATCACACAAGTTTGCTTGCAGTCTGGTATGTCTTCAGATTTTGTCAAAAACAAGTATTTACTCTCAGCAGATTTTTATAATCAGGATTTTGCAACACAGTTCATAAATATCAACAGTCGTAAGTTCGATTAACCATTGCAGCTCACTTTTCAAAACATGGACGTTGAACAATTTCACTCAATTCTTTTAGCAGCAAACGGGCTGACGCATTTATCTTTTAAATAGCTTTACTTGTCTAAGCACTTGTCTGCTCAGATAAATAGAGTTCTTAAAAGGAGGACAGACAATCGATCTTCAACTGTTGCACTATGCTCAATTAAATTAACTACCAAAAACTTTTATTTTTAGCTTTTTACATTAGAGTTGTCGTTGCAAGGCTTCCGATAAAGTGTCTATCACTCCCAGTGTTAGTTCTGTCAAAACCCAAGCAGAACCAACTGTTAAGGTTCCATATCCGGTTATCATTTCGACAACATTGGAAAACTGCTTAACCTCACTGTTTGAACTAGGGAAACTTTAGCGATGATTCAAGAACTAACGATTACATCGAGTTTTGGAAGTAGTTTTGAGGTTAGATTCAAACAAAGGCTACTAGAGCAGTTTCCGAAAACCATGAATCGAGTGGCACTACTCGTAACATCAGAATATGAGGGCATTTTTAGAAATGGCGGCATCGGAACGTATTACCGGACATTGAGCGAAAAACTGACAGCAGAAGGGTGGTATGTCGTATTACTGCTTTGTCAAAGTCAGGAGATATTTGGTGGAGAATCTCATCTCTCTACGGTGAAGCATGTTTTTTCAACTAGCGAGTGTCAAGATGTCTTGGAGCTACAGCCCATGCACTCGACAATTCTGTCCCAGTTCAAAGAGTGGGAGTGGGTCGATCGCGAAAATTATTGTGCGCTATTTTTTGCTCAAGCGATCGCCGCTACTTTTCCCGATGCTTATCTCTACATTGAGTTTCCAGAAATGCTGGGATTAGGCTACCGAACAGTACAAGCGAAGCGATCGGGTGTGTTGGGTAAAAACTGTTTGACTGCGGTAACGCTGCATAGTGGGTTGGAATGGTTGAATGAAGCGCATGGTCAGTATACATTTCCCCTTCCCAATTGGAGTTTGCAGACCAGCTACTATGAACAAGCATCTTTTGAGCAGGCAGACCTCGCGTTTTTCCCTTCCCACTTCTTGAAAGAGAAAGTAGCGGGCTATGGCTGGAAAACCGAGCACGCCTTACATCTTCCTTACTTTGTTCCTGAAATTGAGGGATTGCTGGCGACGAATGAACCGTCAAGGAACTCGCAGTTCGGGTTAAAGTCGGATCAGATTCCCGTCATTTTCTTTGGTCGGTTAGAAGAGCGGAAAGGGTTGTTGACTTTTATCGAAGCAATCCGCTTAGTAGATCTGTTGATCGCCGAGAAGATTCAAATTCTTTTTGTTGGTAAGAACGTTCAATTCCAAGTTGAGCCGTTTAAGCACTTGAATAGTGAGCAATACATTCAACAGGAGTTAGGAACCGATTATTCCTATCGCATTATTTCTGACTTATATAGTCGAGAAGCAATTCAGTTGATTAGCCAACTCAATCATCCTGTTGTTTGTCTTACCAGTCATCAAGAGAATTTCCCAAACGCTGCACTGGAAATGGGACAGTTACCTGTGAGCTTAGTGGTATCCGATACAGGTGGATTTCATGAAACGTTGGACTTAATCCGGCGATCTCAAGGGGTTCGTTGGTTTGTTCCAGGTGATGCAAGGTCTCTCAGTAAAATTATTCAGCAAGCAATTTCAAACTATCCAGAAAAGGTACTTGTTCATCTTCAAAGGCAGATTGCTTTCTATGTTAATGATCGCCTCATACAAAGAAGATTGAAATATCTTCAAGTTTTTAATAGTCAAGAAGATTCTGATTCTTTAACAATCGAGGAGGCATCTTTCATTGACTCTGATGAGTTTAGTATGTTGTCTTATCACGAGCGTGTCTATCTTGAGAATTACACACAGAAGCAATATTCAGGAAAAGGAGAAATTGTTGACTTGGGCTGCTGGCTTGGGTCGTCTACTATCCCTTTAGCCATTGGCTTGAGAAATAACGCAATCGTAACCAACCAATCAAAACGAATTCATGCCTATGACATCTTTATTTGGGATTCCTTCTATATGGACAACATGGTCGTAGGGACTGCTTTGGAGGGGAAGTATCAGAGGGGAGATAGTTTTGTTGATGAATATATCAAACGAATTCAGCCTTGGGAGGGTTCTATCCGAGTGTATCCTGGCGACTTGACTGAAATTGGTTGGGGTAAACAACCGATCGAATTTCTATTTGTCGATGCCATGAAAAGCTGGGATTTAGCCAATAGTATTCTTAAGAATTTCTTCCCATACCTCATTCCTGAGTTGTCCTTAGTTGTGCACCAAGATTTTGGGCATTTTTATACAACCTGGATCCATCTGCTAATGTATCGCTTTCGGGAGTATTTAATTCCGATTGAACATCCTTATACCTACAGTTCAAGAGCTTTCTTATATACAAAGCCGATCCCGCTTGATCTTTTACATCAAACATATTCATTTGCTGATTTCTCAATTGAAGAAGTTGAAGCTGCTTTTAACTACTCACTATCTATCATGTCAGAGAAAATACGACCGAATGTTGCAGCAGCTAAAGTAATGTATTTTATTCAAACTGGAAATGTAGAAAGAGCAAAGTCAGAATTAGCTGAGGCAAGAGCACAATTCAATCCTTCAAGTTGGCAGAACTTGGTTGACGTTGAGGAATGGTTTGAACGCGCCGATTTGTTTAAAGGCAACGTGTAAGTTTCTAATAAGCCTACTGTTGCAGAGATTCTAGAATGAGCAGGAGCGCTTCAGTATTTGACTCTGATGATGAATTTACCGAAACATTGGCTGAGCAAGTTTTAATCATGGTTGCTAACATCGCCTCAACCTGGGCTAGAGTGTAGCAAACCTGAATCTTTGAAGGGTGGCGAGAGTGCAAACTGCTGTAAGCTTTCGCTGCTCGTTGAGAAGGAACGATGTGACAGTCAATGTCTTCCGTGAATTGACAGGAAATAGGGATGACACGACTATTCTGTCTATCGTGGGGAGAAGCATGGATGTAATCGATCATCGCGATGGCGGAAAACTCCAGTCGTAACAGAGGGAGAAAAGAGTAGGCTAACTCAGAGCCAGAAATCATCACACCATCAATTGCACGCGCAGTCAAAATATAACGAATAAAAGCGAGCCAATGTGCTTTTTCAAATAGGTTGGGCAGATGAAATATGTCGGGAGTTGCTGGATAGAAAAATTCCTGGCAGGAGTGGTTAGAGGTTGTTGTGGTGACGATCGTTACGTCGTACCCACACTGATCTAGCCAAATCACCAAATCACAATTCCATTTTGCAATTTCACTATCATCAAGTGCATCGCAAAATAGCAGCAGCCGTTTGCCTGAATTGGGCATTATGCGCTGATTATCCAGATTTAGCTGAGAGTTTAATTGGTTCAGGTTAATGGGGTGTGAGTCTAAAGCAGTCGTGAGTGCATTGGCACCAACCGAATAGCGAGATTGAATGGTAGTGATGACGGATTGAACACGGGTGGATGAATGCTGTGTGGTGCGGTAGCAATCGAGATACTCGGGGAACGTCCAACCTTGCTGTCCGTTCGCGATCGCCTTCAACGTCCGTTCCCATCGCTCCAGAGTGGGTAACGATTCATCAAAACCACCAAGTTGCATGAAATCGGCTTTGCGATAAAGCGGATGGCATGTTAATCCTGGCTGATGCACTAATCCTTGCGGATGACTCAGAGCCGTTTGCCACCAATGCTCCTGAGCTTGAAAGACTACTGAGTAGGAATTCACCAGCGAGATGGTGGGATGGGTTTCTAGAAACAGCACCCCTTTTTCGAGATAGGTAGGATCAAGAATGCTGCCGATTTCTAAGAAACAGAAAAATTCACCCGTTGCTTGAGCGATCGCGGTGTTGTAACTGGCTGCGATGCCTCGCGGTGAATCATGCGATAGGATGCGAATCTTCTCAGTTCTTTGTGCGAAAGCCTGAAGGAGTTGTTTGGTTTCAGGATGATCCAAGCCATCATCTACAATAATCCATTCAAAGTTTTGGAAGGTTTGATTAATGATGCTGCGGTAGGTTGTTTCTAGATAAGTATATTCATCAGAGCAGGATGAAATAATGGAAACAACGGGAATTTTAGTCGCAGCAGTCGGTTGAAAGAATCTAATTTTTTGTCCTGCAATCCGGGCGACAAATTCCTGAACGCCTGGAGTGATGGAATCGACGTAATTTTGCAGTGGATCGGCACTAACACGACCCAGTTTACGTTTCAGCTTAAACCACCGATTCCGTAACTTCCAAAATTTACTCCCTTGCATTTGCCCGATGAGCGATCGCAGTTGGTCTTGTTGGATTTCTAATTTCTGTGATCGCAATAACAAGCTCTGCCATTGCGACTCTAACCATTCCTTCCCAGCTTGCAATTCACGGTTCCAACGCTCCAAATCGAGTAATCGTGACTGGGCTTGTGTCAGTTCCTGATGCATTTGTTGAGCCGTCAGCATCCAAGCTTGATTTTGAGGAGATAGGGGTTGTTGTTGGGGTTGAGATTGTACCTGTGCCAATTGTTCAAAACCAGTCAGGAGCAGGTTGATTTGACGCTGATGCCACTGCTCCGGCTTGATTTGAAAGAGATACTGACGCAGGTAGTACCGCTCTTTCGCAAGATCGGTGGTGGAAATGATGGATGCAGAATCGGGATGAATGGCAAATAGGGGATAGGGGTAGTAGGCGATCGCTTGATTCGTTGCGATCGCGGCAGCAAAAATTTGCCAATTCAGTGCTTGCAAGCCGCGTTCTTGGGAGTAGCGAAACTGTTGCAGCAATTGCCTGGAGAACAGCGCTGTCAGATCGTGGCGATGATTAAATTCCAGTAGTTTTAGTAAATTACCATCTACGGATGTGATGAACTCTGGTGTCTCGCCTGCAGCAATCAACTGAGGACAAACGACAGCAACGGCATTTGCTTCCTGCATGGCTACAACTAGTGTCTCTAGCATGGCAGGAGTGGGAGTGTGGTCGGGTGTGAGGAATAAAACATATTCTCCGGTGGCCTGATCAACCAGGTAGTTGTAGGTTTCGCCAAGACTCCAATGGGCTTCGGCAGCGAGGTATTTATATCCGGAGAATTGAGTTTGTGCCTGAGCAATCGCGGTTTGAATCGATTCATCTGTTGCTGAAGCCATCACGATCACGTCAAATTGCTGATAGGTCTGGGCTGCCAAGTGCTTGAGGCATTCCAAAAGGGGACTAGTAGAACATGGGTAGACCAGGGCGATTGTTACGCTGGGTGTAGTCAATTCTTTGGGGGCTGCCTCTAAAAATGCTTGGCTCATAAGTTCCAGTCTTTGGTTCAGCAATTTTTGATTGATTGGGTCGATCTCAGTTTGTTCGATTCTAGTTGAGTTTTCAGGATAGGCATGAATGGCTTGAGTTAATGCCTGCGCTAGAGATTGGGCATTTCCCGACCGGAACCAATGCACCGCGTCAGACCGTTGCAGCAAATCCAGAGTTTCTCGAAATCCACCTGTGTCTGAAACGACTAGGCTAACAGGTAACTGTCCTACTTCTAGGGCTGCATTGGGAAAGTTTTCTTGCAAGCTGGTGAGGCACACGACGGGATGGTGTAGGTCTGCGATCGCCTGAATCGCTTCCTGGCTAGTGAGATCAGGTAAGAGGGTGTAGGTGAAGGAGTTGTCCAGTTCGCGATTGATGTACTCCTGACTGTTGAGGTGTTGCAATTGGGAGGATTGCAGCGGAATAATTTTGCCGATGAAAATGGGATGGATTCTAGGGGTAATTGTGGAATCCAGTAACTTTAAAGCTTCTAGAAAGGTACACAGTCCTTTTCGCTCTTCCAGACGTGCAAAGAAAACAACCGGAATTTTGTTGAGCAGTGTTTTGTCTAGTGTTGTAGATGGTTTGTTGCTCTTTAAAGTTAGAGAAGGCACAAAGTAAGGTAGGTGTTTAACATGAGTAGTTTTCCATCCATAATCAGACAGCTTAGATTTCAAGAAATGGGATGGAGAGTAAGTAATACCAGCATTCTCGTAGCAAAATTGCTCGTAGTGATGTGCCTGCCAGTACCAACGAGATTGTTCTGTGCTGAATTTACTGTTAATCTCCTGCAACCACTCAAAACTGCCGTGAGAGGTAACACCGATTAGACAATTAGTGCCTAATAGCCCAGTTTGCTTGGCTTGAATAGTACGATAGCCGAAGCCCCAAATTTCGGGAAACTCAGCATAGACAACAGCATCGGGAAAGGCGGTGATGATGGCTTGCAGGAAGTAGAGACAGCAAAAGCTTTGATAATCGAAACTCTTGTCCAGATCATTAGACTTGTTGGGAAATAGGGGATAATCAAGGCAACCTGTCGTCAACTGGAAAGCGATGCTAGACCTGAAGCGCATTCTCAAGCAAGACCGTTTGCTCCGTGCCCTGACGGGGCTGAACCGGAAAGCTTTTGATGAC
>DVDV01000077.1 GCA_015296075.1 Leptolyngbyaceae cyanobacterium M33_DOE_097
CTGTCCATCGCTCACCGTGTAGGTGAAGCTATCCACCGTGTTGTCCAACCCAGTCGGGGGAGTATAGGTGAACGTGCCATCGGGGTTCAGCGTCACTGTGCCACCCTGACTCGTCACACTAGATGTCACACTCGCTGTCAAACTTGCAGGCGAAGTATCCAGGTCAGTGTCGTTGTTCAACACACCCAGGGTCGTTGCTGTTACCGTCAGTCCAGTGTTCAGTGACGTGTTGTACTGGTCATCCGTCGCTACAGGAGCCGCCGGACCCGTAGTAGTTGTCCCAACACTAATCGTAGCGATCGCCGTTGCGGTACCACCCGCTCCATCGCTGACTGTGTAAGTAAAGCTATCAACACCACTCGTTGCACTTGGGGTATAGACAAACGTGCCATTTGGGGCTAAAGTCACCGTTCCGCCAAGCGCAGTTGCCAGCGCAGCCGATGCAGTCAACGAAGCCAGCGGTGTATCAACATCCGTGTCATTGGCTAACACACCCTGGTTAGTCAAACTAACATTCAGCGGTGCGCCGCCTGCTGTTGCCGTGTAGGTAAAGCCCACTGGTGGATCGTTGACCGCAACTGGAGCATCATTCACCGCAACCACCGAAAGCGTGCGACTTGCCGACACCGTATTGCTAATCGCTCCACCATCATTCACCGTCACTGTCAACAGACGAGACACCGTGCTGGGATTCTCGCTCGTATTGCGATAGGTCACCTGCCGCAATGCCGTCTGGAATAGAGCAGGGTTTGCATTTGTCCCAGTGAGGACGAAAGTACCGTTAGCTGGGTTAAACGCTCCTGTAATTCCTGTGGGAAGCGTACCCGCAACCTCCAACACATCCTCACCGCTCACATAACCAGTCGCGATCGCCACCGTTGCACTCGCCAGCGTTTGGCTATCCGCATCGGTCAGCGTCAAAGCAGGGTCAACCGCGATCGCCGTTGCATTCTCGGTGTAGGTAACAGGCGTTGTCCCCAAACTTAAGGTCGGTGGTGTATTCGGCGCGATCGTTGTAGTTGAGGCCACATTGATCAACAACGTCGCCGTGTTGGAATCAACTAGCCCATCATTCACCCGGTAGATGAAAGTCTCAGTGCCAACAAATGCGGTGCTGGGCGGTGTGTAGACAAACGAACCATCCGCATTAAAGGTCAGCGACCCGCTCGCCCCAGTCGTGCTAACTAGCGCCGGAGTCAACGTATCACCATTGGCATCCGTATCGTTAACCAACACACCTGGCGCGGCGATCGTTTGGGCAATCCCATTCGTCACCGTCACGCTAAATGTGTCATTCACTGCAACCGGAGCCGCATTCGTCACATTAACAAAGGCTGTTCCAATAGCTGTCGCCAGACCATCACTAACCGTATAGAGGAAGCTATCTGTACCGATGAAGCCCGCCGTTGGAACGTATGTAAAGGAACCATCCGAGTTGAAGTTAGAAACCACCCCATTGGCCGCATTCACACTCAAGCTCAGCGTTAATGGATCGCCATTCGGGTCAGAGTCATTCGCCCTTACCCCTGGCGCTGTCACCGTCAATGTCTGATTACGAGCCGTGTTGAAGTTATCTAACCCAGCGATCGGAGCCTGGTTCACAACCGTGCCAACGTTAATCCGCAAGGTCTCAAAGTCAGACTTCGCCGACCCAGTCCCAGTGTTGCCCTGGTCATTCACACTGATTTCCAAGAAATCAGAGCTATCCACAAATCCAGAATTACCACGATAAACAAGGGTGCCCAAGGCCGCGTTTACGGCTCCAATTGCGCCAGTGAAAGTGATGCGAGTTCCAGTCGCACTCGTCCCTTGAATAAAGGTGATCCCTTCAGGTGGCGTTACAGTCAATCGACCATTACTCACCTTGAGGCTAACTTGCATCTCACCATCGCCCGCATCCAGATCAGTGATGAATAAACCCGTAATTGGCAGATTCGTATTTGGTGAAGTCGTCGGCGGTTGAGCTGGCAGGTTAATGACCGGTGCACTGTTAATGCCACCCACCTCGATCGCCACGCTTCCCGAAACTGACTGGGCAAAGCCTGCGCCTGTGTTTCCGTTGTCAGACACCGAAATTTGAATCGAGTCTGTTCCATTGAAGTTGGTATCAGGTTGATAGCTCAACGTCTGCAACGCGCTGTTGATCGCCGCCAAGGTTCCGGTAAAGGTCACCAGCTTGTCAGCCGTGCCATCCCCCTCTGCGCCAAAGGTTAAGCCCTGCGTCGAAGCAAAGGTGAGGGCACCATTCACCGCTGAAAGCTGCACACTCAATGTGCCTGTAGCACCCGCGTCAACATCAGCAACACTAATTCCTAAACTGCCAACACTGATGCCCTCGTTAGTTCTCACAGGGGTTGTCGGCAAAGTCAACACCGGCGCATCGTTCACAGCAGAGACGTTGAAGGTCAAGGTCTTCGTATCCGATCGCCCTGTTCCATTACCTGTATTACCGTTGTCGCTCACATCGATCAGAACCGATGCCGAGCCATTAAAGTTGGAATCACCCTGGAAACGCAGGCTATTCAATGCAGCATTTACGACTCCCTGCGCCCCTTGGAAGACCAGCGCACGCCCACTACTGTCACCCACAAACACAACGCCTGGGTTTGAGCTGAGCGATAGAGTCCCATTAGAAGCTGTGAGAGCAACCGTCATGACACCACTACCAGCATCGGGGTCACTGACACTGATCCCTTGAATCCCTGTTGGCTCATCTTCACGTACAGTAGGAGCCGTTGTAGGCAAGGTAATGACTGGCGGCTGGTTAACTGGTTGCACATCAATTGAGAAGGAAGCATTCGCCGTTTTGGCTCCGCCACTTCCTGTGTTGCCATTATCTGCAACGGTCACATTCACAGTATCAAGCCCACGGAAGGCCGCCCCACTCTGGTACAGCAGCCGCTCTAAGGCAATATTGACAGCTGTTTGAGTCCCCTGGAGGCGCAATTGAGCAGTATTCGCACCATCTACAGTGACGTTATCTAGCCCCACTTGCGACGTGAGATTCAGAGTCCCATTCTGAACTTGCAGAACAACCGTAACCGGGCCTGGATCTGCATCCAGATCTGTCACACTGATGCCAGGAATTCCCGTTGGTGACCCTTGATCAACCCCAACTGTTGTCGTGGGCAGCGTCAAAGTTGGCGCATCATTAACAGGGTCAATCGTAATAATGAAAGGCGTTTCGACAAGCGTTGCATTGGCAGGGTCGCGCACCACAAAGGTGAAGCTATCGATCGGAGCCTCACTGCCGTTATGGATGTAGGTAATTCGGTTCCGGTTGATGTCATCTTGCGTAAAGATACTGCCCGTTGCCAGGGTTGTTGTGCCATCCAGCAGCAGATTACCAGTCGTCGGAACGGCTTGCAACGTAAAGGTTAATTGGTCGGCACCATTGTCATCATCGGTGACTTGCAACGCGCCATTTAGATTACCAGAACCACCTTCATCAACAACCAGCCCTGTATTAAGCCCAACAACTGGCGAGTCGTTAACCAGTGTCACTCCAATACTGAAGGTGACGGGTGCAGCCAGTTGAGCATTCGCCGCATCAAGCACTGTGAAGATAAAGCGATCGCTCAGCGTCTCACTACCAGAGTGCCGATAGAGAACTTGACCATTATTAATATCCGCCTGAGTAAAGGTGCGATTGCCCAAAAGCGCCCCATTCAGCGACAGAGAACCATTGATCGGCGCACTCACTAAGGAATATCGCAATTCTTCGGGAGCATTGTCGTTATCGGTCACGCTCAGGCGGTTTTGTAAATTAGCCGCCTCACCCTCATTCACCGTCAACCCTAAGTTTGTCCCCAAACCAGGCACATCATTGACAGGGGCGATCGTTAGGCTGAACGTATTCGTTACCCCTGCCCCATCAGAATCAGAGACCGCAAAAGTAAAGCTATCAACCAGCGTCTCTGAACCGTTATGACGATAGGTCAACAGGTTATTGTCAATATCGGCTTGGGTAAATGTCAGCGCCCCCGCTAAGGTCACCCCATTCAGCAGCAAATTACCACTTGTCGGAGCATTGGTAATTGTATATGTCAGACTAGGTGCCGTATCTTCCGCATCTGTTACCTGCAAGACAGCCGTGCCAATTGTGCCCAGACCACCTTCATCAACCGTTAAAGGCAGGTTTGTTGCAACACTTGGCAAATTGTTGATGTTAAAGGCGAGGTTGTAGGAGCTAGCAACGCCTGTTGAAAAGACCCTCGCATAGTAAGTACCAGCCGATAGAGTACGACTAATTAATTCAGCTGTGTTTCCCGGTTGATTTGCCAACTGAATAGTTGTACCAGTACTGCTAATTAGCTCAAGATCGAGATTATTCGTTAAACCAGTCAAATCTAACTGGACTAGGCTAGTGTTACCAATGCTGAACTGGTAGTAGTCATTCAAATCACCCGTCCCGATCGCCCCGGCAAAACTCCCCGTTGAACTCAGATTTGAACCCAGATTCAACGCTGTTTCGAGAGTATTCCCAGCACCATCCACAGGTGTAGGCGTCGGAGTAGTCAGTGAGTAAGGTGTAACCGCCTTGAATTGGGGGTCTAGTGGAGCGATCGAGGTATTACCTGAAACAACTGTTGTATCATCCAATACCCAAACATAATTATCCCCTGTTGCAAAATTGCGCCACAGCAGGTCAGTTTTACCATCTCCTGTAAAGTCAGTTGCACCCTGAACGCGCCAATTCAGGTCACTCACAGTTACTACGCCAGCGTTCTGAGAAAAGTTAACCCCATCCATCAACCAGATGACGTTCTGCCCACCAGCGACATTTCGCCAAAATAAATCGGGGTTGCCATCACGGTTGAAGTCCGCAACCGCTTGAATCTCAAAGTTAGGGTCTGCCACGAATTCAGGGGTAAAGAGTCGATCCTGTACGTAGGTCGCACCATTCATCTCCCATAGCACATTCCGACCCGTCGTTTGATTTCGCCACACAAGGTCAACATTACCGTCACCCGTGAAATCGCCCGCCCCTTGAATCTTCCAGGGCAAAGGCACATCTCGCCCGACATCTACATCACTAAGAATCGTGGCTCCATTCATTAACCAGATGCGTACATCACCGTTGACATTACGCCAAACCAGATCTTGGTTACCGTCACGGTTAAAGTCACCAGTTGCCTGAACCATCCAGTCTGTTGAAACGGTTGTAAAAGGCACCTGAGCGACAAGCGAGGTGCCATTCACGTCCCAAATAAGATTTTGACCAGTGGTGTTGTTGCGAAAGAAAATGTCTGTCGCAGAAGCCTGATTACTAGCAGCTGTCAGAGTGTAATCAGTACTTCCAGCTAGATTTGCCCCACTGACCTCAATGAAATAGATACCTGGGTTAAGCGTGGCATCAATAACTTCAGCAAAGTTACCTGAATTATTTGATTGAAGGGGATTGCCACCAACAGAGACAGGATTACCTGCGCTATCTAAGACTCTTAAGTTAACGTCGCCTGCAAAGTTGGTGACAGAGACGTTTAAGCTGCTCCGGCTGTTTAGATTGATTCTGTAAAAATCACTAACACCCGTCTCTGCCATATCGTTGCGTTGAAGCGGCGTTGACGAAAGTGTCAGTCTAGTCGCGTTTTCTAAAGAGTTTCCTGCATCATTTGGCATGGTACGCCCCCTCAAATGGCACTGCTATTCTGCCCTAACAATCTGGATTTGGTGCAAATTTTGCACGTTTTCGAGGCAAGTCTGCTTTACGCGTTCAATCAAGAACGCTTACCTCATTACGCTTGGGGAACACAATTTGAATTACATCAAAGCAATCAGTTGAGATTTTTCGTCAGAAAGAAATTGCTATCTAAGCTACCACTTAATTTTTTCCGACGAACTTTAAATACTGATTCTCTAAGAGAAATGCGCCATTTGCAAAGCGAACAACCCAGTAGCTTCCGGGTCTACGCGCTAAGACAACCCCTTCTTCACCAAGTGGTATCAGATTTGCAGAGCGCAGCATTGGCATAGGGTCAGCGGTTTTAAGATAAGGCGGAGCCGCAACAAGCCGCACGCGATCGCCCACCGAAAAATCAGTTTGCATGACGGTTTCCAAGATTATTCGAAACGAGTGATGAGTGTAGCAGATCTAGCCTGTGACCCATCACTCATTACTTAAAATGAAACGAAAATGGAGTTTAGGGAACCTGCCAAATTCTCTGATGATACTGCTCTGGCTCAGCATAGGGATCGATCGCAGTATGGTTATGCCCATGATCATGGCTATGGCTGTGGTCATGATCGTGGCTATGCCCATGATCGTGGCCGTGATCATGGCTATGCCCATGAGCCGAAGCTTGAGTCAGGGCCGCTAAACGAAACTTGCACATCTCACAGTTCATCTGAACCTGACCTAACTGAGTTTCAATTTCGCGTTCACGCAAAACCGACAACAATTGCGGCTGAATTCCCATTTCAGGCAGGTTGACCAGCTCCACATCCGGAAATTGAAGCCGTTGCTCCGCAGTAATGTCGTAAATTTTTTTAACTAACGCCCCCGTGAACAAAAAATAGGGCAACACAATAATGCGCTTGGGATTGTAGAGACGGGCACGCCGAAAGCCTTCTTCTAAGCGCGGATGGGTAATGCCGATGAAGCAAACTTCAACTGTTTGATAGCCACTGCCTTCCCACACGATACGAGCCAGTTTAGACACATCGCTGTTTGCGTCGGGATCGCTAGAACCTCTTCCGACAAACAACAAAACAGTGTCTTCTCGTGAAATTTGTTGCGGGTTATGCTCCACTGAATCAAGTTGAGTCAGGCGATCGCTCCACAGCTCTAAAATTCCTGGAGTGATTCCAAAATGTCTACCGTAATGAAACTTGACCTGCGGATGCCGTTGACGAGCGCGGTCTAGCTCATTGGTCACATCAAACTTATTGTGGCGCGCAGCAAATAATAAAATCGGCAGCACAGATAGCTCGGTATAGCCTTGCTCAACGCAGCGATCAACCCCTTCTTGAATGGTGGGGCCAGTTAATTCTAAAAAACAAGGAATCACCGGGCGGCTAACATCCAAAGCTTGATAAGCAGACGCAAAGTCAAGTAAACTCTGGCGGCCATCCGCATCACGTGTACCGTGCCCCACTAGCAGTAAAGGACGCTGAATTGGCAATGGAGACCATTGGGGGGCTGATGATCCTTCCGTCTGAGTCGTTGTCAAATTAGTGGCTAACATTCCCTTAAAACTCCGTTCCTGTGCGACGCAGGAAATAGAGTGAAAATGTGAGAAATAGGCATTCTGGCTTAGAAGTTAACTCACACAGACCGCAATTACTTATAGGGCCTGACTAGTTACCTTACATCACAGTTGCGGCACAGCACCGGACTTCTTTGCGCTCAAAGTCACCGGATTTTCCCTTATCTATCACTGTTCACTTTGTGCTTCGTTATCTTACTGCATCCTCAGGCTCTACTTAAATGCGGGAGGAGGGGAGAATATCTCCAAAGCCAGATTCAACGCTAGGGTTGTAGAGAGAAAATTTCTAGCTTTGCAAGCTTCCAATGCAACTTCGACCAACCATTCGATTTTACTTAGAAGACATTACAACCCGTACCGGCAAAGCTGTAAATCTGCTAATCGCCCTACTGGTGCTGCTCTCCTCAGCAATTTTTGTCGCTCAGACCTATCCTCTGCCCATTTCTGTGCGATCGCTGCTAGACACCCTCGACTGGCTCATTCTGTTGGTTTTTGCAATTGAGTATGGTTTGCGCCTTTGGTGCGCCGAAAAACCACTGCGTTATGCTTTCAGCCTTTACGCCATTATTGATCTGTTAGCCATCTTGCCGTTTTTTATCGGTACGCTTGATATTCGCTTTATTCGCGTCTTTCGCTGGTTTCGCATTTTGCGCCTACTGCGCTTTATTGAGGGGAAAACAATCTTTGGCTACGTTAGCCGCGAAGACAGCGCTATTTTTACCCGCATTCTTCTGACCCTGTTTATCATTATTTTTGTGTTTTCAGGCTTGATTTACCAGGTCGAACACGGTGCAAACTCTAAAACATTCAATACATTTTTAGACGCTGTTTACTTCTGTGTCGCAACGATGACAACCGTCGGTTTTGGTGATGTTACACCCAGCACTGAAGTCGGGCGATCGCTCACAATTCTCATGATCCTCACGGGCATTGCGCTCATCCCAGTACAAATAGGAGATCTCGTCAAACGTCTAGTCAAAACCTCCAATCAGGTCGAAAAGCCTTGCCCGATCTGCCATTTAGTCCTCCACGACGAAGACGCACGCTTCTGCAAAAACTGCGGCACTCAGCTTGAGTATCAATCCTGCCCAGTTGATGCAATGAAACAATAGCAACAGTAAAGAAGTCTCGTTTTCTGAGCAATTAAGCATGTCAAACCAACCCATTGTCACTGAATGGAGCGATCGCAATCAGGCTAAAGATGCTGTGCGAAATACGGTTTGGGCCATTCTTCAACACGCTCATGCCTGTCGTCGCGACCCGGTCGGTCATATTCCTAACTTCATCGGTGCTGAGCAAGCCGCCGAGCGTCTGACCCAATTGCCAATTTGGCAGCAGGCTCAAGTCATTAAATGCAACCCCGATTCACCTCAAATGCCAGTTCGCTTGCGGGCTTTACAAGCAGGCAAACGACTCTATATGGCAGTGCCTCGTTTAACCCGCAAGCACTGTTTTGTCGAGCTAACGGCAGAGCATTTACACCAACAAAATGTGCCTTTAGAGCAAGCAGCTCAAATGAAACAGGCTCTAATCTATGGAAGGCTTGTTAGCTTTGCCGAAATGCAACCTATCGATTTAGTGATTGTTGGCTGTGTAGCCGCTGCAGACGACGGTGGTCGCACAGGTAAGGGGGCAGGGTTTGCTGATTTAGAGCTAGCTATGTTGCAACAGTTTGGGTTAGTTAGTCCTACAACCGCGATCGCAACCACCGTTCATGCTCTTCAAATCGCTGACTCAGTCCCACTTGAGCCTCACGACTGGCCACTCGATTGGATTGTAACTCCCGAAACCGTGATTCAAACACACTCAAATTTTCCTCGCCCTACCAACATTAATTGGCAAGCCCTTCAACCTAAACAGTTACAGAAAATCCCAATCCTACGACAGTTGAAAAGAGAATACGAATCATGCGAAATAGAAAATTGAGGCCAAATTGCTCTAGTCAAACCTCACTCCTACTTGACTTTTTAGCTCAAGCCCCACAGCCCAGTTCGAGCAGTGTTATTCTACCTGACTAGTGACCTCATAACTTTTTCAACAATGTGTCGTCTTTTAGGCTACTTAGGCAAACCCATTCAACTTGAGCATCTGATCTACAAACCCGATCACTCCTTAATTGTACAAAGCTATCAACCGAAAGAAATGACCTCTGGCTTACTTAATGCCGATGGCTTCGGAGTAGGTTGGTACCACGCCCACCATCAAGTTGAACCTTACACGTACAAAAACACCCTTCCTATTTGGAATGATATTAACCTACCTAGCCTTAGTCGTTACGTTGAATCAGGTTGTATCCTGGCCAGCGTTCGAAGTGCGACACCTGGACTTCCTGTTGACCTCAGTAATTGTCAACCCTTTCAATCCGGTTCAATCTTAGGAATTCATAATGGCTTTGTTAGTAACTTTCGTCAAACTTTATATCGACCTTTGCGCAATCGCTTAAGCGACAAAACCTACAAGACCATCATTGGAAATACTGATTCTGAGCATATTTTTGCTCTATTTCTCAATGAATTAGAAAAACTTCCTAATTCATCTCTCACAACTGCACTACACAATACAATCGATACACTTTGTGAATTAGCACACAATCAGTCAGTTGATTTCTCTGCCAATATCATCATTAGTAATGGTAATCAACTCGTTGCCTCTCGATTCGCCAACCGTGATCCTGTACCCACCTTATACTGGCTTCAAACTAGCAGCTTCTTTTCAGAAGCTTTACTAGTAGCTTCCGAACCAATCTTTGAAGGAGACTGGCAGCCCCTTCCTTCCCATAGCATTCTGACTGTTTCCCATGATCTTAAACCCCAAATCCAACCTATTTGAAATCACTCTAACTGCACAAAAACAAAGCATTTATCAATGGATGCAGCAGTGCCGACTTGCGACTCTTTCCCTATTCCAGAAGGTCGATCAAGCAACTTTTTCGTGCCAGGCACATCCAAACTTTAGTCCAATTGGTTGGCACTTAGGGCATATCGGCTACACCGAAGCACTCTGGATTTTAGAACATCTCGCTGGTGAGTTCCCTCAACACCTACTGCCGTACCGCCGCCTTTACGCCGCCGATGGCTTACCAAAAGCTGAACGCCGTAATCTTCCTTCACTTGAGGAAACATTGTCGCTGCTAGATGACGTGCGATCGCGGGTCTTCCAATACCTTTCGATCTGCCCTTTAGAGAATCAAGAACGTCTCTGGCGCTGGCTACTCCAACATGAGAGCCAACATTGTGAAACAATTGCGATCGTCTTAGAGTTACAGAAAAGTAATCCCTCTTTTAATTCCTCCAATTCTCCGGCTGCTACATCAAAGCTTTCTCCTATTGAGAAGCATGCTAATTCTGCTGAAATGATCCACATTCCAGCGGGCAGCTTTCAATGTGGCAGTAATTCGATTAATGCCTTGGACAACGAACAGCCTCAACATGAAATCTTTCTCAACTCCTACTGGATTGATCGGTATCCTGTAACTCAACAACAATACCGCCAGTTTATTGAAGCAGAAGGATACAGAATTGCCACCTACTGGCACCCCGAAGGATGGCAATGGATAGCTAAATGTCAAATTCAGCAACCACGCTATTGGAAAAACTCTTTAGAGTATGACCACTATCCTGTATGTGGCATCAGTTGGTATGAAGCCGATGCTTATGCTCGTTTCATGGGTAAACGCCTTCCAACCGAGTTCGAATGGGAAAAAGCAGCTGCGTGGAACCCTACAACCCAACAGCAAACCAATTTTAATTGGCAAACAGCGGCCGTCAACAGCACCCAAATCAGCTCTACCACTGCGAAATCGCCACCCCAAGCCCCCAACGACTGCTACTACATGCTAGGCAACTGCTGGGAGTGGACAAGTTCCAAATTCCAACCCTACATAGGCTTTGTTGCTTACCCCTACAAGGGCTACTCTCAAGCCTACTTTGACAATCAACACTATGTTCTTCGAGGAGGAAGTTGGGCAACCTTACACTGGACAATCCGTCCTACCTTTCGCAACTGGTACTATCCTCAAACCCAGGAAATCTTTTCTAGTTTTCGGTGTGCTAGTGACACGCAATAAATATACAAAAGCCCCCCTACCGATTCATGAGTAGGGGGGCTTTTGGCTGAAAAGGTTAACCTGGCACCGTGCTATTTTTGCGGGACGCGACCGTCCGACTATCTTTGCCGCAGATGCGTTTCACACCTCAGTTCGAGATGGA
>DVDV01000261.1 GCA_015296075.1 Leptolyngbyaceae cyanobacterium M33_DOE_097
GACCCATCGAGGCTCCAATTTTCGAGGTGAAGCTGGTTTTGACCAGGTAAAAGATACTGAAGGAATTCCAAATGTTGATCAATCTCCTAGTGGTAGACATCTTGATCCTGCCATTAGATCACCAAAAGTTGCCATGAACCGGTTGCTGCCTGGTCAGCCTCTCTATCGCATTTTGGTCACAGATGATCAGTTGGATAACCGCATCTTGTTGGCGCGCTTTTTGCAAAGATTGGGGTTAGACGTGCAAGAAGCCACGAGTGGAGCGGAAGCTGTGCAAAAGTGGCAGACCTGGCATCCTCATCTCATTTGGATGGATATTCGCATGGTTGGAATGACGGGATATGAAGCAATGCAGCAAATTCGAGCATTAGAGCAACAGTCGCAGCCTGGGTACTGTACCCCCATCATTGCAATTACCGCGCAGGCTTACGAAGAAGACCGACACCGCGCCCTGACATCTGGCTTTACAGATTTTGTGACCAAGCCCTTTGAGATCACGACCATTTTCCAGCAACTGACTATGCATTTAGGATTGCAGTACCAGTATGGTGAGGCAATTGATTTGCACTCAAACAGTACGTTTAGTGCAGCAAACTTGAAAGATGAACAACCCGTATTAACGCCTCAATCGCTCCAGGTCATGTCGCCTGAGTGGGTTGCAGCACTCCACCAAGCCGCATTAAACTGCTCCTCTTTAGAGGTTGAAAATCTAATCTCCCAAATTCCACCTCAATACGACACCTTGGCACAAGGACTAAAGCGTCTTGTGCATGAGTTTGAGTTTGAGGGGATTATGCACTTAAGTGAACAAAATTGACTCCGAGATTTCCTGGTTGCGATCTCTGCTTACAGTTCAAATAATGAAAATTGGGAATACCCCCACCATTCCCAGATGAGAACGGACTGTAAAATTAAGTTTGCCTAGATCACGGAGTAACAACAGGCACCACTCTGGATCGCTGTACGGTTGGAGGATAGGGCGTCTTCTGGTAAGCGCCAGACCTTCCATGTGTATACGGTTCCTTAATATCTGAAAATTGGCACAAATTCTGTCAGCAAATTCTCTACAGCTTAGTAATGGTTAAATAGGTATGAGCTAAGCCCCAGGTCGCTTACTCTTTGATCAAACGGGCTTTCTGTGACTCGGGTTTTGAAAAACTCTCCTTTTGTTCAACCACAATGACACACAGTAACGCCAGCATCCTCATTATTGATGATCAACCAGATAATCTGCGTAGCCTCTCCGTCATCCTTGAAAGAACGGGCTACAGCGTTCGGCAAGCGATCAGTGGCAAAATTGCCCTCCAAACGGCGATCGCACAACCACCCGATTTGATCCTGCTGGATATTCGGATGCCTAAAATGGATGGTTATGCGGTATGTGCAGCTCTTAAACAATCACCCCAAACTCGAGAAATTCCGGTGATCTTCTTGAGCGCCCTGGAGGAAGTAAATGACAAGGTGAAGGCGTTTGATCTGGGAGGGGTGGACTACATTACAAAACCATTTCAAGTGGGAGAAGTGCTAGCCCGAATCAATAACCAGCTTCAGTTACGGCAACAGCAACGCCAACTATCCGATCTGCTGCAGGAGGTACAGCAATTAAATACGACTCTAGAAGATCGGATTCAAGCTCAAACTCTGGAGCTTCAGCAAGCATTGCAGTACGAAAGAACATTGAAACAGATCAGCGATCGCGTACGAGATTCGCTAGATAAAACCTACATTTTGCAGGCAACTGTTGAAGAACTCACGCGGGTATTACAAGCACAATGTTGCGATACCGAATTATTTAATGCTGATCGCACCAGAGAAGTTATTTGCTTTCAGGCTGAAACTGCAGCGACCTCAGCCCCCTATGACTCGGTGCCTTTACTATCCACATTGCCTCAAGTCAATGAGCAACTAGAACAGGGACTCACCTTCGCTTTTTGCCGCCTCACAACCGATGTTGCAACACGCTGCTCGGCGATTCTAGGCTGTCCTATTCATGACGATCGCACCTGGCTTGGCACTTTATGGCTGTTCAAACCCTTGCTGTCTGAGTTTACGCATCAAGAAATTTGTTTAGTGCAACAGGTTGCTAATCAATGCGCGATCGCCCTCCGTCAGGCAAGGCTTTATCAAGAAGCGCAAGCCCAGATCCAGGAACTATATCGCCTGAATCAACTGAAAGACGATTTTCTGAGTACCATTTCCCACGAACTTCGCACGCCTGTTGCCAGTATGCAAATGACATTAGAACTTTTGATGAAGGCAACTGAGCAAGGGCAAACCTTTCTCGCCCAAGTAGCAGAAAATGAGTCCGTCAATAACCGAATTGTGCAATATTTCAAAATATTGCAGGAGGAGTGCCAACGTGAGATCTGTTTGATTCAAGATCTGCTAAACCTGCAATATCTAGAAGCGGGCGTTCACCCTTTAATACTGACCCAGGTCGGTCTCAATGAATGGATGCCCCATCTGTTAGAACCCTACAAAGAGCGAATTCAGAATTCTCAACGGCAACTCATTGTGCAACTTGCACCCAATCTACCACGGCTTACAACTGATCTTTCCTGCTTAAACCGCATCCTTGTCGAACTGCTGAATAATGCCTGTAAGTACACTCCTGCAAATGAATTGATTACTGTGGCTACTCACGCAGATGCTCATTATGTCTTCATCCGCGTCTGTAACTCTGGTGTGCGTATCCCCCAGCAAGAATTAGGCCGTATCTTTGATAAGTTTTATCGCATCCCCAACAACGACCCCTGGAAGTACGGCGGCACTGGCTTGGGTCTTGCACTGGTGCGACACTTAGTGAATCATATTGGGGGTTCTATTCAAGTCGCTAGCGAAGACAATTGGACTGCCTTTACACTGCAATTTCCTTACACTCCTTAAGGCGTCAATTTTTGATTGCAGTTGGGCATTATAAGATGGTAAAAGAATTTTCTGCCAGACTTAGATGAGAATTTTGCTGGTCGAAGATGACGACCTCCTGTCCCGGATCCTGACTGACCACTTAACTGCCCAACGCTATGTGGTAGACATTGCCACAGACGGAGTGAGTGGTCTAGATTATGCCCAGGCAGCCGCGTATGATCTCATCGTTCTCGATGTCAATCTGCCCCAGTTAAATGGGATTCAGGTCTGTCAGATCCTGCGACAAAGGCAGTATCCCGTGCCCATACTGTTACTCACGGCCAGGGGAACCAGTTCTGACAAGGTGATAGGCTTAGATGCCGGAGCAGATGATTATGTTGTGAAACCTTGCCCCGTTGAAGAAATTAGTGCGCGGATTCGCGCCTTACTACGTCGCCCAAGAGTTGCAGGCACCCCAGTTTTGACATGGGGAAACTTGTGCCTTGATCCTGCCACATATGAGGTGACTTGTGATCGCCGATTAATCGCGCTTTCGCCGAAGGAATATGGCCTGCTAGAGCTATTTTTGCGCAATCCACAACGCACTTTTAATAGTAGCAGCATCCTGGAGCATCTCTGGAGTTTTGAAAACGCTCCGGGTGAAGAAACAGTGCGAACCCACATCAAACGGCTGCGGAGCAAACTCAAAGCGGCAGGAGTTAACGACCTGATCGATACGGTTTACGGGATTGGTTATCGTCTTAAATCAGCCCCCGTGTCCAGATCAGATTCAGGCGCAGAGCCATCAGTTGCGACAGCGGCAGATTCTGCTACTGAAGAAACAGCCCGCTCTGCGGTGATCGCTGCTTGGGATGAATTTAAGCAACCTATTTTAGAGCGAGTTGCGTTAGTCGATCGAGCTGTTGTTGCCTTGGAGGCAGGCAATCTGCCCGAAACCATCCGACAAGTTGCAGCCGAGGCAGCTCATAAGCTAGCCGGATCGCTGGCGATGTTCGGCTTCCCTAAAGGCTCAGCGTTAGGGAAAGTCTTGGAGCAAATGTTACAAAGCCCGCAACCATCTGACCTCGCTCATCTCAAAGCCCTGACCACAGAGCTACACCAGGTTCTACATCAACATGAACAATCTCCAGAGACGATAACATCCATTCAACCTAGCTCGTCCTCAAACCAGTTAACATCTCAATGGTTGGTGGTAGATAGTGATGTTTCAGCAGCACAAGCACTTCAGACCGAAGGGCGTAAACTGGGAATTCAAATTCAAATCAGCCCGAATCTTAAAGCAGCGCGATCGCAGTTTACCGCAGGCGCACCAGGAGTCATTTTGCTCGATGCAGCCTTGGTCAGCAAATTGGATTTTGCAAGTTTTCAACCATTTAGCTCTGAGGGGGAGAAGCCTTTTGTTGTGATCCTGACTCAACCCAACGACTTTGCTGACCGCTTGGTAGGAATTCGGGCAGGAATTCATCACTTCCTACTCAAGTCAACTCCGCCCGATGAACTATTACTCAACGTGCAGAACATGTTCGCTCAAAAGAGCTTGCCCCCGATTAAGGTGCTGGCCGTGGATGATGATTTGATGGTCTTGAACCGCTTGCAAGAGTGTTTACAGCCGTGGGGCATCAACATTACTACTTTGAGTACACCCGATGCTGTTTTGCCAACCTTAGAAAGCACTCAACCTGACCTCCTCATCTTGGATGTCGAGATGCCAATAGTCAGCGGAATTGAATTGTGCCAGGTGATTCGAAGCGATCGCACTTGGAACCAATTACCCATCCTGTTCTTGACCGCCCGCCAAGAAGCCAATGTTGTATCTCAAATTTACCAGGCTGGAGCTGATGATTATATTAGCAAACCATTTACCGGGTCTGAAATTATCACCCGCATCTCTAATCGCCTGAAACGCAACTCGTTACTCAAACAAATTCCTTAAACTTTCTAAAGACCATGTCCAGCAATTTTTCATCTACAACATCATTTAAAACAGATAATAATACAGACATGAAAAGGATATTAATTATTGATGATGAAGCAGATATCCGAGAAATCGCAAGGATGAGCTTAAAAATCACAAAGAAATGGGATGTATTAACGGCAGCTTCAGGAGATGAAGGATTGGCGATCGCATTAAAAGAACCATTAGATGCCATTTTGCTCGATGTCATCATGCCTGAAGTTGATGGCTTAACCACACTCAAAAACTTGAATACAAATCCAGCCACGCAACACATCCCTGTCCTTCTCCTCACTGCTACTGTGAAAGCGGCAACGCGTGAGCAGTATGCCGAATTAGGTGCAAAAGCAATCTTGCTCAAGCCTTTTGACTAGGGTAAACGCACATGATTCTTCATGGTTTGGTATTAGTCTGAGCATAATTGGTCAAGACCCTACACAAATATTGGTCATCTGAGATCTTGCAGCATTCTCAATAAGCCGATTCTAAGCGAGGTTTGAGGTCAATATCGAACCCAAAATGAGCCGCAATATCAGCGTGAGATTGGATGCGTTTGAGTAACTGAAACCAGATA
>DVDV01000415.1 GCA_015296075.1 Leptolyngbyaceae cyanobacterium M33_DOE_097
CTTTAGCAGACTTGATCCTGCTTGAAAACTGGGCTCAGTCAGTCTTTGGCGTTTCTTCAGTAGGCCCGAAGTAGTAATCAATCAATCTTGTATCAGCTTCAAATTCAAGCTTTATGGTCTAAATATTGCTCGTTCCTTTCCAAGAGAACAGGTTTCCCATTTAGAAGTGATGGAAGCCTACTATTGTTGTGGGTCTGAAGGCGGGATCTTCCGACACTCAGCAGCGATAACAATTTGGGTAGGAGCTTTACCTTTCAAAATCGACCATTTAAGTAATGCTGAAGCAGTCTGGTTATCCCAAGAATTAAGTGAGGTACTGAATCTACCCATCAAATGACTTCCCCTAATTAGATCATAACCATTTACCACGATGCCGCATAACAACTTAGCTAGAATAGGCTGCTGAAGGATTTACTTGGTACTGAAAAGTTGATTGACAGATGATTAATCAGATCAATTTGAGGATGCTTTGTGAAGGTAAAAAGATGTCTGTGTGCTTTAGCAGGGGCAACAACAGTGACATTGAATTTAAGTTGGAATGCCCAAGCAATTGTGACGGTTGACGATTCTACTCTGTTTGACCGCATTGTTCAGCCAGGGCAATATAGTGGTGTCGTTTCTCTAGAAGGGTACTTTGATGACACTGGATCGACTCCATTTTGTACCGGGTCTCTTCTAACTGGCGGACGGCATCTGCTGACCGCTGCCCACTGTCTAACTGAGCCGGGGACAAATACCCTATTTTCATTTCTAACTGAGCAACCCTTTTTCGCCAACTTTAATCTAATCAATGGGGTTACTCCGGTTTCGATTCGTGAATTTTTTGTTTTTCCTGACTGGGATGGTTTTGTTGGCAATGGTAATGACATTGCTATCTTGGCATTACAAGAACCAGCTCCTGATGAAGCCGAACAGTACGATATCTATCGTGATACCGATGAGTTGGGCCAAACATTTATAAAAGTTGGCTATGGGACGACAGGAACCGGCTTTGAGGGAGAAACCACGCCAAATGGATTTCTTCCTTTCTTTGGTCAGAATCAGTTTGAGGGAACCGAATTAGATCGCTTTGATCTTTTACGCTTCCCTGGCAACCCATCGCCTTTTAGTCAATTACTCTTCGATTTCGATAATGGTTTACCAGCTAACAATTTGCTTGGCAGTTTAGGATTGGGTCGCGACGAAGTGAATACTGCCAGTGGAGATTCAGGTGGTCCTGCCTTTATTGGCGATCGTATTGCAGGAATTACCTCTTATGGAACTGGTGGTTTCGGTTTAGCACTTCCGACAGATATAGATACTCAAACCAATTCAAGTTTTGGCGAACTTTCTGGAGAAACACGAGTTTCAACGTATGCTAGTTTTATCGATGCAGTTCTGCTTGGTCAAGTTGCTCCCAGTGGCTACAACACAACGACTATCCCAGAACCCGCCACTATCTTAGGAATAAGCATGTTTGGCTTTATTTTATTGGGGAGCAGAAAGATTAAATCGTGAGAATAATTGTTCTATTCTGCTCTATATATATCTATTACATTCTTTTGAGGAATGCTATTAACGCTTTCAATATTCTTCGGGTCTTCTCTAAAGTATATTATATTAAACGATTAATACACTCTTTAAATTTCCTGTTTGGCTCAATTCAATCAAAATACTTCCTTCAAAAAACATTTAAAGAGTCTGCTGAAAATGTTGTTTTTTAGGTAGGAGCTTAATCAATAGTGGAATTTGCTAATTGCAGTGGAGATCGATTAGTCAATCAGATCCTAAACGATCGCTATCAAATTAAATCTCTGCTGGGTCATAGAACTGGACGACGAACCTTTCTAGCAACGGATATAGAGACAGAATTGCCAGTTGTTGTCAAACTGCTGTTGTTTGGGCCTGATTTTACGTGGGATGATTTGAAGTTGTTTGAGCGAGAAGCCCAAACCTTACAGACACTTAACCATCCCTTCATCCCTCGTTACCTGGACTCATTTGAGGTCAACACTCTCTTAGGTAAAGGGTTTGCCTTCGTACAAAGTTATATTGAGGCACAATCCCTGCAAAACTGGGTTGAGCAGGGTCGCCACTTTAGTGAAGCAGAATTAAGAGAAATTGCAAAGAAATTGCTTGATATCTTGGTGTACCTTCATTTGCATCAACCTCCTGTAATTCATCGAGATATCAAACCAAGTAATGTTCTGTTGGGAGATCGTAGTGGAAATAATGATGGAGATGTATATTTGGTTGATTTTGGCTCGGTTCAAACTGTAGCACATCATGGAACTGTCACAGTCGTTGGAACTTACGGCTATATGCCACCTGAGCAGTTTGGCGGAAAAACAACCTCAGCTTCTGACTTGTATAGTTTGGGTGCAACTTTAATTTGTCTAGCAACGGGACAGGAGCCTGCTAATTTGCCCCAAAAGAACATGCAGATCGAGTTTGAGTCTTTGGTGACTCTAAACTGTTCTTTCGTTCAATGGATTCGCTGGTTGACCTATCCCGACTTATCTAAACGGCCTAGTTCTGCAACTCAAGCTCTTCATCCCTTACAGCAAGGCTTTCAGGAACAATTAGTCTATCTATCGACTCAATCAAATTCATTGGATGTGGGCAATTTCACTTCCAGAATACAACTTCAAAAAACACCAATAACCCTGGAAATAGAAGTTCCATCCGATAAATTATGTAGTGAAAAAATTGATGCTCAAAAAAAAGAGCCTGCTGTTGTAAGTTGCTTTGGATGCGTTGGCAGCTTAATGAGCATTTTCTTATTTACTGCTTATTTAGGATGGGTAGGATTTATTTTATGGGTGCTGTTTATCGTGGTCGTAGGTGCGCTGTATTCTAAACTATTTGGCAAGACACGCACAAAAGTTAACCGAAGCTATAAAGTTACATTACAACGTGAACATAGTTCAATTGCAATTAGTGTTACCGAAACTAACGAAAACGGTTCTATCAATATTACCCAGACAACTCTCAATGGCCTTTACGCAGGTCATAACGATGTTCCCAGATATCGTTTAAGTTTTTCTTGCTCGTCTGATTCCTTGTATGTCACGGGAAATAGGGAAGAAATTCAATGGTTATGTGACGAGCTGAATGAATGGACAGGGATTGAAGTCCAATACTCAAACTATCAGACGACCTCTGTTTGATTTTTAGCAAGTAATGTTAGCTTCCAGCCAATAAAAGCTATTGTCTTTGTGCCTTGTAGATGGTTCATACAAATGGCTAGTCTACATTATACCCTCGTCAATACTGTGAAATGTGCACGTCAAAATCATACTTGTGAAAAATGATTTTGTTTCAGTTGAAATCAGTGTCTAAAACTCCTATATTTTTGTTTGGTGCGGCACTATAAATGCAAGTTTATCAATTGGTTAAAATTTGATTTTCTCGCTAGATTCTGAGATTTTTTACTTTTCATCAACTTGCTTCTACCGTTCATTAGGGTTCCGCGATTAGTTAACACCATGAGAATTGTCTACGCAGCAGGCCCCGGCAACGTTATCGGGACATTTGAGCACTGGAAAAAAGGTGAAGACGACCCTTCGCAAGTCGCAGTCACCTACTCTGGGCAATTTTTTGATGTCTGCTCCGCGCTCAATGCCACAGGCTACGTGATCACGTCAAACTCTGAGAAGAAAGTCTTTAAAGAAGGCAACTTCACTATTGAAAATCGCCCTGTCTACCTGTCAAGGAAATCAGGTATTCTCTATTACATAGGCCAAGTTTTGTACGAGTTGAATTTTATACTGACTGTCTTACGGTTTAGAGCCGATCTAGTTGTCGGAAATTTGACTGCATGTTTCTTTGTTTTATCGTTATTGCCGCTAGTGGGTGTCCAGGTTATCCCAACGCTGCACTGTGTTTTATGGCCCAAATATGCCCCGATTAGCAAAGCAAGAAAATTATTTTGGCAGCTTAATCGTCGATTTTTCTCAAAAGATTGTTTAGCAATTTTATCGCTCTCAGCAGATGTCAATGAGCAGGTAGAAGAGATTACCCATCATCAGGCGCGCCCAATCGTTAATTTCTTGTCCACCTACCGCCGCACTGAGTTTGCAAATATTACTCCTGCCAGTCAAGCGCGATCGCCCTTTCACGTTCTCTTTGCCGGGCGCCTTGAGGCTGATAAAGGCGTTTTTGACCTGTTAGAAGTGGCAAAACGCTTTCAAGCAGATGGTTGCACTGACATTGTTTTTCATCTCTGTGGCACAGGCACAAAGCTCGACCTGTTACGCGAACAAGTGAGAGAGTTTGGGCTTGAGGCGTCATTTGTGTTGCATGGTTATTGCAAAAAGGCAGAGATGCAGCAAATGTATAGCCTCTCTCATGTTGTGATTGTGCCAACCCGTTCAGACTTTATTGAAGGGCTAAATAAAGTTGTAATTGAGGGAGTTTTGGCAAATCGTCCGGTGATTACGTCTTCTGTGTGTCCTGCTCTGGTTTACGTTCGTGAAGCCGTTGTCGAAGTGCCTCCCGATGACTTTGGAGCGTATGGTGACGCCATTCTCAAACTATACAGCGATCGCGCGTTTTATCAGCAAAAGCAACAGAGTTGTCAACAGTTGCAAGAGCAGTTTTATAGCGACTCACGCAGTTGGGGTAAGGCGTTAATGTCGATTCTTAAAGAAACATGAGGAGAACTATTTTTTATCTTGTTGAGATCGCTGCTTTTAGCGACTGGGATTTGTCGAAGTATTATATTGTAGCTTTCGGCTATCTCATTTCGTGGAATACCCCATGCTCTTAGCTTGGGGATGGATAGCGACAACGACTGAATCGCGCGCCAATTTTTTAGATAGCTTTACGACTATATTTCACAATGATTTTATGCTCGTCGCGATAAAATAAAAGTAGTGATTCGGTCGATAATCATGCTCATTCTAGAATTCAAGACTTACGGCAAAGAGAAGCAATATCGTGCCATTGATGAAGCAATTCGTACTGGTCAATTCATCCAAAACAAGTGTTTGAGGTACTAGATGAACAAAGCCAATGTCTCAAAGTACGACCTCAATAAATATTGCGCGGTGATTGCGGCTGAATTCCCATTTGCAGATGAACTCAATAGCATGGCAAGACAAGCTAGTGCAGAACGTGCAAAATTTCACGAATGTGCGGGGTCATGGCAACTTTTGGTGAAAGGAGAGTCGATCGCAAATTTAGCTAACGAAAAACCTCAATTCCAAGTTAGGGGATTGCAAATAAATAAGACCCCAGTCATCCTAGAAGGAATGGAGTACAGAGATAATCTCCTTAGCCCAGATTTTCTAGAGCAAGGATAACCGTTAACAAAATGCTGAGTGAGACGATGAAAGCGACTGTAAAAGATGCTGCTCGGAAGTTGACTGGCCATCGGAAGCGAGATTTTATGGCAAAGGTCGCTGAAGACTATTTTGGGGGGTCAGCTCGAAAAACGGAAACTGTTCTAGGGTGGAACCGTGACGGTGTGCAACTGGGCTTGCATGAGCGCCGCACTGGAATTGTCTGTGTGGATAACTATCGAGCCAGAGGACGGCATAAAAGCGAAGTGGTAGTGACAAATTTAGAAGCTGATATTGAAAGTTTAGTGGATGTGCAAGCCCAAGCAGATCCGAAATTCCAATCAACCTTTTTGTATGCGCGCATCAGCGCCCGAGCCGTGCGGGAAGCGTTGATCGATGAAAAGGGCTACGATGAGGGGCAATTGCCTTCACGTCAGACGATTGGAGCCATCCTCAATCGCATGGGGTATCGCCTAAAAAAACACAAAAAGTCAAACCGTTGAAAAAAATCGCTCAAACCGATGCCATTTTTGACAATGTTGCTCAGGAAAATCAACGCGCTGATGCCAATCCGAAGGTGCTGAGGCTTTCGATTGACACAAAAGCCAAAGTCAAAATCGGCAATCTGTCCCGCAATGGCAAGGATCGCAGCCTAGAACCCAGAAAAGCGGATGACCATGATACGGAGTGGCAATCGCTATTGGTGCCGTTTGGCATTCTCAATCTCGATAATGATGAGTTGTCGATTTACTTCGGTCAATCGGCTGAAACCAGCGATTTTATTGTCGATTGTTTGCAGTGGTGGTGGCAGGACAATCAAGTTGATTACGCTGAGATTGAGGAGTGGGTGATTAATCTAGATAGCGGTTCAGCCACTCGCAGTGACCGCACCCAGTTCATCAAGCGCATGGTTGAACTCGCTCAAACGATCACGCTGCCAATTCGATTGATCTACTACCCGCCTTACCACAGCAAATATAATGCCATTGAGCGATGCTGGGCGGCACTTGAGAATTACTGGAATGGAGCCATCTTAGATTCGGTAGACGCAGCAGTTCAATGGGCCGCTAATATGAGTTGGAACGCCATCGCTCCGGTGGTTTATCGGGTGGATGGCATCTATGAAAAGGGCATTAAGGTACTAGCTGAGGAATTGGAATCCTATCTCCCGTTCTGGCAGCAATCTGACACTTTACCCAAATGGGATATC
>DVDV01000359.1 GCA_015296075.1 Leptolyngbyaceae cyanobacterium M33_DOE_097
ATGAGAATGATTCTCATAAAAACGTCCGGTTTTAACGTTTATGAATGGCTGAAACCCGCATTCTGCCGTTTATAACATTGAGTGCACAAGTCTTTAGACACTCTGGCTACAGTATAAATGTTTCAAAATGAGAATTGCTGACTAAATAGCCACCACGAGCGACCCGGTCTTGATACACACGTGCGCGTTCTTCAGGAATCCCCAGCCCAATCAATGCCCCCAATAAACCACCTGAGACAGCGCCAATCGCACCACCTGCTAAGGTTGTTGCTAGGGCTGTAGCGGTTGCCCCAGCGAGCATAATCGGCCCAATACCGGGGATAGCTAAAGTTCCTAGCCCCACCAGCAAGCCTGTTAACCCGCCTAAAGCACCGCCGGAAACAGCACCAATCGTGGCTCCTTCGTCGGCTTTGGTGCCAACGTGATCGCGTACATTTGCCCCTGCCATATCATCCTGCTTATCACCATCCCGTGCCACGACTGAAACGCGCTCCATCGGGAATCCAGAGTCTCTTAACTCATGCAATGCTTGCTCGGCGGCTTGGCGACTGGGAAACACACCCACCGAACGTCTGTGGTGCCCTACCAGTGGTCTACCTGATCGTAATCGTGATTCAGAACGCTGCCAGTGTCCATGATCTCGGTCGTTTAGATCGTAGAGTGCCGCATCACGGTCGTAGCGGTAGCTATGGCGATCATAAGCGGTTGGAGTTGAAACAGCTCCGCGAGTCGTCCCGCTCGAGCGATAGATATCACGGACCCGTTCTTCATAGTCGTAATCGACTTGTTCTCCTGTGTAGGCAGGTAAGTTTTGCACCTGTTCGCGAGTTAACCCATCGACATAGATGCGGTGGCTACTATCGTCAATCCGTGATCGTCCAATTGGCAACAATACTTTCTTACCAACAATCCACACTCCTGTGTTGATTACAAGATAACGAAACTGTCCATTCTCATCGACCAGTAAATCTTCTACTGAACCAATTTTCTCGCTACCACTATAAACATCAAATTTTACAAGGTCGCGATCGCCAAAATGCTCACGATAATTTGGCGCAAAATCTTGAATCTTATAAAGCGGCATAGTTATGCCTCCATGAACAACTTAATAGATTTGCTGAAGCAATACTCCACTTGAGCAAATAAGCCAGGTTCTGATCTTGCAATGCCTTTGCCTGTCTACTCTTAGTGTAAAATGTTCATTTTGAACTTACCTCTACCATCTGAAATAAGTGTTGACCTGCTAGAGAATGTCTTAGTGACGAGACGTTCCACGAAATCACTCTTGAAAAAGGAGAACTTTAAGCGGTATATCCTACGTATACGCTCTAGTTAGCAGCCCTAACTGTATTTGGTATCTTTACTAAAAGATCCATGGCAGCATCACTGCAACTCTCTGATCAAGTTTTGAGTATGATATGGCTCAGGGCGACCGGATGTATTGAAAAAAAGCCTCCAGATCACGCCCCCAGCTAAGGGTGGAACCCCCGCACTCCGTCCTAACCTGGATGACTACCGATCTAGAGGTGAAGACCGCCATTGCTGCAGGCGAAGCTCCCTCCCCCCTTCTGTAGCCGAAATTTGAAACTGGTATTATTTGATACAAAACCTGTTAGCATAAACCTGCTTTGCTCATCAAACCTTCGACTTCACTCGTTGCTTCCCATGGCAGGAAGCCCAAATCAGTTCTACCAACCTGACCGTAGGTTGCTAACGTTTGATAAAATTTGCCTCGTCGCAAAGACGGCAAAAACCGTAAATTAAATTGGCGAATGATTCCAGCAAGGCGGAAATCAATCTGCTGTTGCAAAAACAACGCCAAATCGTTATCTGGGATTGTGTCTGTGAACCGAGCAGAAATAAATACAATCACATTTAATACTGCACACTCTGTAATAATTTTAGAATAGGGATCATATTACAAAAAATTATCTACGATCGCGTCACTGATTTGATCACATAGTTTATCTGGATGCCCCTCTGTAATCGATTCAGAGGTGAACATAAAGTCTCGTTTCATAATAGTGTCTCAGGTTTGATTTTGAATTGGTGGCACGATCGAAGGCTCTTCTACATGTTTGGTCACCTCGGCTATCAGCAGCGGCAAAATGGCACTGGCACTTATGACTACACTATCCATCAGACTAATCGGTGCGATCTGAAGTAAGGTTCGCAACCCAGGAATAAGCATAGAGAGCAGCTGGAGGGATAAGGAACCGACAAGAGCAGCCGTCAGATAGTGGTTAGGCGGTAGCATACTCTTGCCCCAACGACGTGTGGTAGAGCGGCAACTAAGGGCATGGAATAGTTGAGCACAGGTAAGGCTCATAAAGCCAATTGTGCTGGCCTGTGGGCTGATGCCATACCGTCTCAGGGCGTAGCCATAAGCAGATAAAGCACTCGCAGATAAAACTGTTGACTCAAATAAAATCCGTTGAAAGTCGCTAGATTTAATAACGGGTTCGTTTGGATTACGCGGTGGTTGATGTAGCACATCTGGATCAGGAGGTTCGAGCGCAAGGGCTAAACCAGGAAAAATGTCTGTTACTAAGTTGAGCCAAAGAAGTTGCATCGCATTGAGTGGCTGTCCAATTCCAATGATTGTTGCAGCTAACATCACTAAGATTTCACTTAGATTAGTCGATAACAAAAAATGTACAGATTTGCGAATATTGTTGTAAATCGTGCGGCCTTGGCTGACAGCGATCTCCATCGTCTGCAGGTCATCATCTTCTAACACAACGTCTGCAACTTCTCGCGCTACATCAGTTCCAACGTGCCCCATCGCCACCCCCACATTGGCAGCTTTGAGCGCGGGTGCATCATTGATGCCATCACCAGTCATTGCGACAACTTTTCCGGTCTGTTGAAGCGCCTGAACAATCTGTAATTTGTGGGCGGGACTGATGCGGGCAAAGATCTGCGCCTGTTTACATAGTGCCAGCATTGTGTCTGAATCGAGATTGCAAAACGCTGTTGAATCTAGAATTTTTATCTGGTGGTCGTTATTGAGATTTAATTCTTTACCAATGGCATAGGCGGTCGAGCTTTGATCGCCTGTAATCATGATGGTTTCAATTCCAGCTCGGTGAAAGACTTGCATCAGTTCTTTGGTTCCAGGCCGAATTGGATCGATCATGCCCACCAATCCGAGCCAGATTAAATTGTCCTGTAGATTATTTGCTTCAGGGTGGCTGATATGCCGATACGCTACGCCTAATACTCGTAGGGCTTGCCCTGCCATGCGATCGTTCTCTGCTTCAATCAATGCGCGATCGCTTTGAGTTAATGGTGTAATTTTGCCAGCTTGCATCCACCAGCTACATAGACATAAAACCTCTATCGGATTACCTTTGACAGCAATAAACTGCTTCTGAGGTGGCACTTCTGGTCTGTTCGTTGCGGTAGTACTGGAAATCCCTTTCTTTCTTTTAGAAGCAGGTTGCGCAGAGCGAGACGATTTTGGTTCCTTTGGCTTAGGAAGTGGCTCTGAAGCAACCGTTATATCAGTTATAGCGTGCAGTGTTGCCATCACACTCCGGTCTTCAGAACGGTGATAAATGGTCAGTAGTGGATAGGTTTGGCGCAGAGATCCAACATCCAAGCCATTGGCGATCGCTAATTCTAATAGGGCGTTTTCGGTGGAAGACCCTTTTAACTCAAGTTCGCTATTGGAACGGGTATGGATTTCGCTTTCATTGCAGAGTGCCAGCGCTTGCAGCATCTTGAGTAAACTGTCAGAAGTGTGAGGGTCAATCTGTTCATATTCATTGAGACGCTGACCCGCAGTAATTTGAATTCGATTGCCATCAACGTAGAGTTCGACAACTGACATCTTATTAATTGTGAGTGTGCCAGTCTTATCCAAACACAGAGCTTGAACCGAACCCAGTGTCTCCACTGCATCTAAGCGTCGGATCAAGACCTTATGCTGGCGCATCTCTCGAATTCCTAACGCTAAGGTGGTCGTGGCGATGGTAGGCAACCCCTCTGGAACTGCCGCGACAGCCAAGGAAATCGAGGTTTTAAGCATTTGGATAACACCATATCCGCGTAGCATTCCCAAACCAAAGACAAGACAACAGACCGCGCTAGAAATCAGGACTAACTGGCTACCCGCTTGATCGAGTTGCCGCTCCATTGGAGTTTCTGGAATTGCAGCTTCATCCACAAGGGTTTGTATCCGTCCCATTTCGGTAAATCGCCGGGTTGCAACAACGACTGCCAAGCCTCGCCCACCTGTGATTAACGTCCCCATATAGACCATATTGGTGCGATCGCCCAAAGGTAGATCATCCTCTAGCAAAGGTTCTACAGTTTTAAAGACAGGTAAACTTTCTCCAGTTAGCGCTGACTCATCAACACTTAAATGCTGAGCTTCGATTAATCGGGCATCGGCAGCCACGTAACTTCCAGGTCTGAGCAACAGCAGGTCGCCTAACACAACTTCCTGCGCCCGAATTTCTGCCACTACCCCATCTCGCATTACCCAGGCAATTGGTTGCACAAGCCGCTTGAGCGAATGAATAATACGCTCTGATTGCCGCTCGGTTGTGTAACCAATCACCCCATTGATCAAGACAACCCCCATAATAACGGCCGCATCTGCCAGCCCTCCAGTAGCAATCGAAAGTCCGGCGGCTAAACTTAGCAACGCAACAGGTACAGATTTAAACTGGCCAATAAACGTACTAAATCGGGAGCGCATAGCCGATTCAGGTAAGACATTTGGCCCATAAATTTCTAGATTCTTCTGCGCTGTTGCCTGAGCCAAGCCGGAGGCGGCAGACGTTTGCAGTTTACTGATCACATCGCCCGCTGTTGCCAGATGCCAGGGTTCATTCTGTTGGGGTTGAAAGTCCTGTTCCACCGCTTTTAAGGAGTGAGATCTGGTTGATAAATTTGACAATTTGCTAGGTTGCCTCACCATAGAAGAATGTAGAGGTGATGAGATTGATTTTGTTTTCGCAGCCTTACTCGCCTTGTACTGAGATACAAACTGTTCAGTGTGTTGAGCGATCGCCCACGTCCCCTTTGGCAGCATCAAAATGAACGAGAATATTTCCGGTTACAGGATTCGCTAAAACACGTCGAATGCCATCCCTGGCAAGCAACCGTGTTTCAAGATAATGCTTCAGGGGTGTTGAACGTTGTAATCCCGCCACGTGATACCAGGCTCTACCTTTGACGGGTGTGTGAATCGCCCGAACAAAAGGTCGATTGCTCTGGGTTACATCGTAGGAGATACTCATACCTTGATCCTAAAGCTGAAAGCGACTCCTGAATTAACCCTGTGATGATTCATTGCATTTAGTTGCTTCAAACTAAAATAGGATATCAAGTCTGTAGAGAACTTACTCAACTCATCGCTATTTCAGCTTTAACAAAAATTCACTTTTGCGAATAGCTATTTTAAGATCACTGAGATAAAGCATCTTACCTTACAAAATCGAACCTGCTTCAACTTCACAATCCCTGCCATCATTCTAAGCAGAATCTAGTCAATTACATCGATTCGCTCACAAGTTCCTCACATCTTTAGGCTCCAATTGATATTAGATGAGCTGTTTGAGCCTAAAAAATTTTGCTGCCTCGTCTAGCAGCAGGAGGCGTTATTCTAGCCAACGCTCTATCGTCACCCAGACCATCTCACGGTTAAATCAACGGATTAATTTAGCTACTGAAGGAGCAATGGATCTTCGTTTTCTGTTTCCTTTAATACTTACTTTACTTGCTTTGCAGCAACTCTTTTCTAAAAGCCCTTGTCTGAACACTGCTCCGTGGTACATATTGGCCTGGTATGCCTTTGATAGCTTTCTAAAATTGAATATGTTAGATGCGAGCCAAAAAGCAACAAAAATAAAGCATGGTAGGGAGAATTTGGTAGGCGATTATCCTACTCGTGTATCTAATGATCTTCATCGGTCTATCGAGCAAAGAACAACTACAAGTTGATCTTTTTAGACTAATTGAAAGTAGATAGAAGCAACTAACTTCTTTATTCTCTCTAGATTATAAGTCTGTTACTTCTCTTCTCAACTCAAAGTGCTTTTGAACACAGGATTCAACACCTCTGAGCCAACTCAGTTAACATCCAATGAGTATTTCATGCCTATTTCTTGACTCTAACCAGTTTTAATATTAGTCTCTCTACGGCGGAATTTTAGTCTCCAGGAAACATCCATTCTCAAACGGTACAGGCACCATGTCTACTGTCACCTTTCCGCCAACTGAAACGGCTGCCTATCACCTCACACGACGTGTTCCAATCGCGTTTTTGGAGGAAGAAGTTCAATCAGTTCTTAATCGCTTACCTGGTCAATCCTTTGATACTGCTGAAACGATTTACATTCTTGATCAACAGGGCTATTTGCAAGGGCTAGTCCATTTACTCACCTTGTTGGCAGCATCTCCCGATCAGCCATTACAAGAAATCATGTCTTCCTACCCGCCGACAGCAAATCTCAAAGAAGATCAGGAAAAGGTTGCGGGTTTAGCTGTGCATTATGGCTTGTCAGCCGTACCAATCGTTGATCAACAAGGATATTTTTGGGGGGTTGTCCCAGCTCAGGCGTTGATTGACATTTTGAGACGTGAACATATTGAGGACTTGCATCGACTGGCAGGTATTCAACGGGAGAATTCTCATGCGAGACGCTCAATGGAAGCACCACCAGTACGTCGGGCACAAGATAGACTACCGTGGCTATTAGTTGGATTAGCAGGCAGCATTTTGGCGACATTTATCGTCTCGCGTTTTGAGCAGGTTTTGACAGAGCAGATTTATGTATCATTTTTTGTGCCAGGAATTGTATACTTAGCAGACGCGATCGGCACTCAGACAGAAGCAATTGCTGTAAGAGGGCTTTCACTCAGCCAAAACTCACTTAGTCATACCCTGTTAGGAGAAATCCAAACAGGCTGTTTTATTGGGTTTATCTTGGGTGGGATCAGTTTTCCCATCGTGTCAATTATTTTTAGCGACATCCGATTAGCAGCAGCGGTTTCCCTTGCAATTTTTACCGCAGGCGGTGTAGCAACCTCGCTTGGCATCATGTTACCCTGGGCACTCGATCGCGCAGGAACAGATCCAGCCTTTGGCTCTGGACCAGTTGCAACCATTGTTCAAGACGTATTAAGTCTATTAATCTATTTTTTATTTATTCAGTGGCTTTTATAGTGTTGCATTAATTCCAACTAGCTATCAAATGCATCAACTCTTTCAAGGTTCCACGCAGTGTCAAACTTCTTATACAAAACCCTCCAGAAATGGTTCTTATCTTGCTCACAAATACAGGTAAAACTAATGAATAATTGCAGTAAGGCTATTAGGAAGACGTGGACTAGAAAACAGCTTTTCAAGAGACAAAATATTCTGCTAAATCAATCATTTGAGAGAAGGCATAAAGTTAACTCACGTTTAAGTTCTAATTGAGAAGGCTCAGGTTCGAGTTGAGGTCTTTATGGTCAATCATTCAGAGAAAAAATTGCGTCAGTCAGCGTTTCAATCTACTCCAAACCTAGAACAATACGCCTATAAGATAGTCGAAGAGCAGGTTCAAAAAGTTATTAAACAAGAGAAAAAAGTCCTGAAGGATGAAAACCCTGAACCGCTGCACCAGATGCGGGTAGGAACTCGACGTTTGCGAACTGCACTTCAAGTGTTTGAGCAAGTCATCGTACTGCCGAAAGGGGTAAGTGGCAAACAGTTACGAGATGTTGCGCGGATTTTAGGGGCAGTCAGAGATTTTGATGTACAAATGGCTACCTTAAAGGATGAGTATCAGCCAAATGTCAGTAAGCGAGAGCAAAAATGTATTTATCAAGTAGTTTGTTCTTTACAAAAGCAAAGAAAGAAGGCGTTTGCACAGATAGAAAAGACATTTAGAAATTCGTTCTATCAAGAATTGAAATTTGCTTTCTCAAATTGGCTTGAACACCCTCAATATACCGCGATCGCCCAGTTGCCCTTAACGGCACTCCTGCCAGACTTACTTAGCCCGTTACTGTCTCACCTATTACTTCATCCCGGTTGGCTAGTTTCAACCGATGCAGCTTTTGATCAGAACGCTGTCACCCTGCATGAGTTACGGAAAGCACTCAAACATGCACGCTATCAAACCGAGTTTTTTACACCCTATTACGGGAAAGATTTTCAGCAGTGGGTCAAAGAAGTCAAAGAATTGCAGGAATATTTAGGCCAGTTTCAAGATGCCCAAGTTCTTCAGACATTATTAGCGGATGAGGTTGAAGACTCAAAGCATTTACCAGATGTGCAGCAGATCCTTGAGACAAAAAGAGCCGAAGCACTAACAACCTGGGAGGAAACACGACAGAAGTATTTACAAGATGACTATCGGTATCAGTTGCACCAAATGCTGCTTCAACCAATTGACCGATCTGCGCAGGTAGAGCCTGAATTCATCAAAAATTAAGTCGTCAGTCAGCAATCCGGTATTGGTTTATGCAAGTTTTGGTGAGTCAAGCCAATCCCACCGTTTGCCTGACTCATACCTTGTTGCTCAAACAAGGAATTTGCTCGATGTATGGAGGATGGCACGCGGGCTAAATCAACATGAGGTAAGCTAACTGAGTTTGCAACTAGTGCAGGCTAGCAGGAGTGACTGACCAGCTTAGATGACTTGATCAAACCCTTTAAACTTCCAGACAAAAGGCTTGGCAAAGGTGCGGTTGAAGTAGTCAATGAAGCTCAAGATCTGCTGCTCTAAATCAGCTGTG
>DVDV01000430.1 GCA_015296075.1 Leptolyngbyaceae cyanobacterium M33_DOE_097
AAACATTTGTACTGAAGTCAGAGCCTCTAAAGGCTTGTGCGCTCAATTTTATGAACGGCAGAATGGGTATTCCAGCCATTGATAGCTGTTCAAAATGAATATTTTTGTGAGAATTATTCTCATACTGAGAATTGCTGCAATCGACCAAACGAAGCCAGCTAACGACCCCGTTCGACTTCTTGAACCCAACCAATAATCTCCATACGGTCGGTGTGCAACGGGATTGTTGTATGGCATTGTTAATGCTCATCAGGTGCTTGCTTCTGTTGCACGCCAGAGCTTATCTAATACTTGATCCAGCACCTCAAGAGCATTTTCCTCACTACAAACATGTTTCTCAGTAGCGCACTGTAAATCTGACCAGTATGCAATCTCAAACCCCGGTGCTTCATCTTTAATTGATCGTAGTACATCAACACAAACAAAAGGGTCTTTCTCCTTTAATCCGTGGTATGGAGTTGTTGAAATACACAAAGTAAACATTGATTGACCGGCTCGAAATTTCTTTGCTCTCTCACTGGCGGCTATCTTTTTGACTAAATGACGTAGCGGGGCTAAGGACTGCCAGTGTTTTCCAAAGAAAAATTCATCCTCATAATAAAACTTCACTATGTCATTCCATGTTTCTTGATTTACAGCAGCAGTGCGATTAGACATGATGCTTCCCGTTTTACATCCCTTATGCTTTCTTAAGAGCTATGCATAAGCCATATAACTATTCATAGATTGAAAGTTTCTGCTTAAGATCCTATAGAGGGCGGATAGGCAGAGTAATTCGGTATAACACTTAAAATCTAATCTTATGTAGATTATTTCTACATACAGTGATGTTCAAGCTGGTTCGCTTGAAGCTTGTTGCAGTATTTCAGATTGATTTGAGAGTGGCATGAAAACTTTCGCTTGAAGGCTAGACAAAGTTAGCGTGTCACTCTCTTGATGGTTGGGCGATCGCAGTGGGTTAAATTACAGCGATGCACTCAATCTCAACTAAGACATCTTTGGGTAAGCGCGAAACTTCAACGCAAGCGCGTGCGGGTGCGGTTTCTTCGTTGAAATAGTTGGCGTAAACAGCATTCATGGCAGCGAAGTCGTTCATATCGGCTAGGAACACGCTGGTTTTAACGACATCGGCAAAAGTGGCATTGGCAGCTGCTAAAACGGCTTTTAGGTTTTGCATCACTTGCTCAGTTTGACGAGCCACATCCCCTTCGCCAACGATTTCACCGATCGCGGGGTCAATCGCAATTTGCCCTGCCAAAAAGATCATTTGCCCGGTTGCGGCGATCGCCTGATTATAAGGACCGACTGGAGTTGGAGCAGAACTTGTACGAATAACCGTGTGTGCCATAGAAGCCGCAATTTAGAAGTGACAGCGTATAGCGTACAAGTTCAGGGGCTTCAGGGCAAGAGACAATTGAGCCAGCGCAAAACTTGTGTATCAGCCTAAGCGGGGGCGAATTTGGTAGTTGCGATAGAGTTGGTAGTCTTTGAGAATGCGGTCATGGTCGAAACACAGGTTTGTAGGCAACTCTGATAAATCAAAAATTTGTAAGTTCTTCGCATCATCCCCAGCGATCGCCTCACCACGGGCCGTTGCAAGAAACACAATGCTGATCGTGTGTTGGCGACTGTCGCGGTAGGGGTCAGAGTAAACATGAAACTGCTCAATCAATTCAACATCTAACCCAATTTCTTCCTTTGCCTCGCGGATGGCGGCTGTCTCGACCGACTCTCCATAATCAACAAAGCCACCTGGCAGTGCCCAACCTAAAGGCGGGTTGAGGCGCTCAATTAAAATAATGGGCCGATTGGGGCGATCGCTCAGCTCTATCACGAGATCAACAGTTGGGGCAGGGTTGCGATAGGTCACAGCTTCTCCAGGGGGTACAACAGAGATGAAAAAGAATCAATTGTCACCTCATCCATTTAAGGCATCGGCTCGTATTTAAAGTACCAGCACTGCAATGGTTCGTAACCTGAGATCAGAGAGAGCAAGGCACTGCTCTGGAATTGTAAAGGTGTGAAAGAGGATTGCCGCGATCGCCCTTAAGTTCACCTGCATGATTGGCATCTGCCTTATCATGAAGAAAGGTAAAGACGATTCTTCATTTAGCGATTTTAGCCACTGTGAGGCATAACTATGTTTTTATTTGGACTTGGCAAAAAAGCTGCCATGCCTTCTCCACAAGAGGCGTTGCCTGGGCGCACTGAAACCATGCCCGTGACTGAAAAGCACTTTGTGAATGGTAATTCGCTGAAGCCTCCATTCCCCGCAGGGATGGAAACAGCGATGTTTGGGCTGGGTTGTTTTTGGGGGGCTGAGCGCAAGTTTTGGCAGCAAGCGGGTGTTTACTCAACGGCCGTTGGTTATGCGGCGGGCTACACCCCGAACCCGACCTATCAAGAAGTGTGTTCTGGCATGACCGGGCACAATGAGGTGGTGTTTGTTGTGTATGACCCTCAGGTGATCAGCTACGAAAAACTGCTGAAAGTCTTTTGGGAAAGCCATGACCCAACTCAAGGTATGCGCCAGGGTAACGACGTGGGGACTCAATATCGTTCGGGGATTTACGTTTATTCTGATGCGCAGCGGCAAGCTGCAGAAGCTTCTCTGGCTGCCTATCAAAACGCTCTGGGTGAGGCGGGTTACAACAAAATCACAACCGAAATTTTGGATGCGCCACCCTTCTACTATGCTGAAACCTATCACCAACAATACCTGGCGAAAAATCCCAATGGGTACTGTGGCTTAGGTGGCACCAAGGTGTGCTATCCAGAGACAGCGGATGCTCAAGCATAAGGGTTTTCTTTCTCTTGAGGGAAACTCACTACCTAAGCTCAGCTTTGTCCAATTTAAGCAGTGTCTAACAAAGTCGGCTGAATTGTGCGAGGTTGAGCTTAGACGGATCAATTTAGGCATTATTACTTTACTCGCGATCGCAACCAAAAGGTATTCTCCCTGCTTTCCGGTTCTGCTGCATAAGAGAAACTGAAAGAAATCGCTTGAGTATGAGATTGTTATTTTTTGAATTGCGATTAATAGTATTGAGAACGACTAAAAATTGTCAAAAAAAGAGATGCGAATTTCACATCTCTTCTATCTGCTTAACGACTAGTGACGAGATCGGGACTGCTACGAAACTAATCCTGAGCGGAGAGCGCGAACAGCCGCTTCTGTGCGGTCATTTGCGCACAACTTACTCAAAATGTTGCGAACGTGGGTTTTGACGGTGCCAACTGTGATGTAGAGTCGCTCTGCGATCGCTTCGTTTGTACACCCAGAAACAATCAGCTCAAGCACTTCTAACTCGCGTTCAGTGAGGGGATAGGTTTCCAACACCTTCTCCATCTCGGCATCAACTGCGCTGATTTGAATGGTGCGATTTCCATCTTCAGAACCATCCGGAATGCCCTGTCGCATTTGACGCAACACAATGTTCGCCACTGCCGGATCGATCCATGAACTGCCTGTGTGAGTCGCTTCAATCGCTTCTGAAAGCCGCTTCATATCGATGTCTTTCATGCAATAAGAGTCAGCCCCGGCAGCAAAAGCCGCTAAGACAGACTCTTCACTACCCTGCATGGTCAGCATGACAATTTTTGTGTGGTTATTTCCCTGCTCTGCCTGAAACTTCCGAAACTGACGCGTCAGTTCGATTCCATCAATTCCGGGCAAACCAATATCGACTAAAGCGACATCAACCTGAGTTGACTCTAATAGTTTAAGACCATGCACACCATTGGCTGCCTCACCAACAACACTAATTCCCTCTTGGTTTTGCAACGTTGTTCGAAGCCCAATCCGCACAACATCATGGTCTTCAATCAAAATCACACGGATGTCATTCATCCCAGTCTCCATACTTCCTGCCATTTTGCTTGAATCGATTGTTTTCATCACTAGTCTCACCTAACTGAGTTGTCTAAAATGCGCTTGGGCTACAAGAGGGTTGAAATAGCAATAAAATGAGGCTCTTTTCGAAATTACTGGAGATGCCAAAACGATTTTTTGCTTAGCTATATTGGACGCGATCGCCTCTATAAAAAGAACCATTCAACTGACAGATTTTCAGTGACTGATGATTATTCCCTTAGGTAGAGATACGGAACGGTTGGATCTACCCTAGGATTTTTACAGATATAATACTTTCTTTATAATTCTCAAACTGCTCCCAAATTTCCTGGCCTGGTTTAATTTCAGAATTTGCCTTGCAGCCTTCTCCCCTAATTGCTGCCCACCTCTATGTATCAGCTTAATCCTTTCGACCACGGTTTTTCATCTAATTCTGAATGCCAAGACCGGATAGCTCTGGCGATCAGTGCAGCAGAGATTGGCATTTGGGACTGGGATATTCAGGCTAACACCGTTTATTGGAACGTTTTTCACGAGAAGTTTTGGGGGTATGAACCAAGCTCAGCCTTACGAACTTATGAAGAGTGGGCCAGCCGCGTCCATCCCGAAGATTTAGCAGTGATTGAGTCTCTAATTCAACAAAATTTAACCAGTACAACTGAACAATTTAAGGTCGAATACCGGGTTTTGCAAGCTGATAGCAGTGTGTGCTGGGTTAAAGCGAATGGTCGTATCTACCGCGCAGCCAGTGGTGAAGCCAGACGCATGATTGGCACTTTGCTGGACATTACAGACCAGAAGCAAGCCGAGGCCGCCCTCAGAAAGAGTGAAAAGCTAGCCCAATGGCGCTTAGCAGAGATCGAGTCCATTTACGCTACGGCTCCGGTGGGGCTTTGCTTTCTCGATCGCGAGTTTCACTATCTCCGGATTAATCAGCACCTTGCTGAGATCAATGGCCTCTCAATTGAGGATCACATCGGTCGCACTGTAAAGGAGGTTTTGCCAGGTTTAGGTGAAGCTCAAGAAGCTTATTTTCAGCAAGTCCTGGCCAGTGGCGAACCGCTGTTAGATGTTGAAGTGCGAGGCACAACTCCAGCTCAGCCCGGAGTTCAACGCGTCTGGTTGGTCAGCTACTACCCGCTGAAACAAACCAACGGGCAACCGATTGGCATCAACATCGTGGCGCAAGAAATTACTGATCGCAAACGGGCTGAGCAAGCCCTCGAAACCCAAAATTTAGAACTGTCTCGCCTCAATAAGACATTAACAAGTCTGGCAACGCGCTTAAAACAACAGAACCAGGAACTTGATCAATTCACATCGGTCGTTTCGCATGACTTAAAAGCCCCACTGAGAGGCGTTGCAAATCTGTCTGAGTGGCTCGAAGAAGACTTAGAAGGGCAACTTTCACCCGACAACTACATGCAATTGCGGTTGCTGCGGCAACGGGTCAGCCAGATGCAAGCTTTGATTGAGGGGTTATTGCAATATTCGCGCCTCGGCCGCACTCAAGAAGCACTCAAGACAGTCGGTGTGAGAGAGTTACTCAACGAAGTCATCGATCTGCTCGCACCCCCTCCAACCTTTGTGTTTGATATTTCTCCTGACTTGCCCACCCTACAGGCGAGACGGTTGTTGCTGGCTCAGGTGTTTACCAACTTGATTGGCAACGCTATTAAGCATCACCCGCGACCGGATGGGCGTATCCAAATTTCGGTGATTGAACATCAGGACTCCTACGAATTTTTGGTTGCCGATGATGGAGAAGGGATTCCCCAGCAGTACCACGATCGCATCTTCACCATGTTCCAAACGCTCGACAACAAGCAAACCACCACCAACACCGGAATTGGCTTGGCGATCGTAAAGAAGATTGTGGAATCAGAAGGTGGATCTGTTGCACTTGAGTCAGCTCCCCAGCAAGGCGCAACCTTTCGCTTTACCTGGCTCAAACAGCCTTTCGTTGATGAGTAACGCTACGTAACTATTGGAATGCCTTCACAACCCTCGCTTCGACCACTGCAAAATTTTTGGCATCAATTATCGCTCCACCGCCGGGGGGCGATCGCAGCGAGCATTCCAACTCTTTGCTTACTCCTGTCATTGGCGGCTTTTACCTGGCTTGATTACAAAATTAAAGCCTCTCAAGATTACATCAACTATAAGGAAGCTATTCTCAGTGAAAGTGATGAGTTGCTGGTTGGGTTACTCAATGCTGAGACGGGTATGCGGGGCTATCGTCTGACTGGGCGAAAAGATTTTCTTGAGCCATACACAATGGCAGTCGGGCAAGTTCCCAAGGCGCTTGAGCGGCTCAAGACCTTAACTCAGGATAACCCTCAGAAAGAAGCAGAAATCGCAGCCTTGAGTTCTCTAGTTCAGCAACGGCTCAAGTTTCTAGAGGTACGGTTATTAGTGCCGATTACCCAATCCCCTGATGCCGCTCAATATGAGGAAAGCAAAGTCGCGATGGATCAGGTGCGAAGGGCGATCGCTAAATTTGAAGCAGATGAACAAAAAGACCTGGAAGCGAACAGAATTGGCTTACAAAGACAGCAAGCCCTCACTACGCGTGTGTTGTGGATCAGCGCCGGAGTTAGTGCGATTGGTTCCTTATTTGCAATCTACCTGTTCTCTCAACTCGAAAAAGAACTCAAACTACGAGAACAGCGATTGAGCGAAAGCAAGACGCTGATTCAGTCCATCACAACGAATGTAGTCGATGGCATTCTGACGCTCAATGCTGCAGGTAATATTGAGACGTTTAACCCAGCCGGACTCAAAATGTTTGGGTATGAAGGTGAAGATTTATATGACCAACCCATTTCATTGCTGTTGACAAATCCTACGCTGAGCAGAGGTGACAATCATTACTGGCAAGACCCGACGACCTACACGGGTGCCCGCTTACAAGCGACTGGTTTTCATAAAGATGGAAAACCCTTTCCGATCGAAGTGACGGTCAGCGATATACCGCTCGAAGATCGGTTAATCGTCATCATTCGCGATATGACTGAGCAGCAACAGGCGAAAGCAGACCTGCGCGATCGCGCTCAAGAGTTAGCGATTCTCAACAGCAAACTCAAAACCACCAACACGATTCTGGCGGCGCGCAATCAGGAGTTAAACCAATTTGCCTACATTGCTTCCCATGACTTAAAGGCTCCACTACGGGCGATCGCCAACTTGTCTGAGTGGCTTGAAGAAGACTTGGCTGACCAGCTCCCGGCTGAGAACAAGCAGCAGATGGACTTACTGCGGGGGCGAGTGCATCGCATGGAAGCGTTAATCAATGGCCTGTTAGCCTATTCACGAGCGGGGCGAGATGAAGTCGCGATCGAATCGGTCAATGTGGCGGACTTGCTCGAAGAAATTATTGACTTACTAGCCCCCCCTGACACCTTTAAAATCGCGATCGCCCCCAACATGCCGACCTTCTGCGCACGACGCTTACTGCTTCGACAAGTTTTCTCTAACTTGATTGACAACGCAATTAAGCATCACCCTACTCAAAATGGGCATATTCAAATTTCAGTCATCGAACAACAACAGGCTTATGAGTTTAGTGTGGCCGATGATGGCATTGGAATTGAGCCGCAGTATCACAACAAAATATTTACTATCTTTCAAACGTTAGAAGCCAGAGACAAGAAAGAAAGCACAGGAGTTGGACTATCAATCGTTAAAAAAATCGTTGAAGCTGAAGGGGGCACAATTCGGGTTGAATCTCAAGCTCACCAAGGCGCAACTTTTTATTTTACCTGGCTAAAATCTTCCCTACGATAGAGGACTATGATCAAAAGCTCAATCTTTCAGCAGAACTCTCTAAAGTTAAATTGTATTAACTTTAACAAAGTAGGCATTTTTTCCTAGCAATTTATTGTCTTTTAGAAGGTTAACTTAGAATATCGACTCGTATCATGTCATTGTTATTGGGAGTGTTAAGTAGGTAGATGGAGGATAAAGTGATTCACATCTTGTTAGTCGAGGATGATGAAGTAGATGTGATGAATGTAAAACGAGCATTTAAAAAAGGCAACATTACCAACCCCTTATATGTCGCAAATAATGGTGTCGAAGCGTTTGTTAAACTACGCGGAGATGAGACTTCCAGTCCAGAGATCCCATCTGTAAGACGCTTAATCTTACTTGATCTAAATATGCCTCGGATGGGAGGAATTGAATTTTTACAAGAGCTACGAGCTGACTCAGCTTTACGGCATATTCCAGTTATTGTTTTAACTACTTCGAATGCCGATCAAGATCGGGTTCAAGCGTATGACTTAAATGTGGCTGGGTATTTACTAAAACCTGTTACTTTTAGTGCGTTTGTTGAAGTGGTCATTACACTGAACAAGTATTGGACTCTTTGCGAAATACCTTGATTTTTTATTTTTCGTGTGATCGCAATTCTGTTTATCAGCTAAATGGCTTAGAAGTGTTGATCTAAAAATCTGGATAATAGGCTTTTGAAAAGTGGAAAATCGCTCTTAATAGGGTTGAAGATTTTTAACTTTCCCTCTTACTTTAAATTAAGTGATTCTTTCGATAATTTGCTAACTAAGCCTTGTTTTTCAAAAAGTTAAAATTTTAGTGAAATGGGTGAGCAACTCACGATACTAATTGTTGATGATGACGAAGTGGATCGAATGGCTGTGCAGCGATCGCTTCGCAAGGCAGGTGTAAAGGCAAATTTTACTGAAGTGTCTAACTGTGCGCAGGCTGTTGAGCGGTTAGAAGTCTTTCAATTTGATGCTATTTTTTTAGACTATCGCTTACCTGATGGTAATGGATTTAACCTGGTTCAAAAAATTCGGGCGATCGGTACCCGTGTACCACTCATTGTTCTAACAGGGCAAGGAGACGAGCAAACGGCAGTTGACCTGATGAAAGCGGGTGTGTCCGATTATCTATCTAAGTCGCGAATCTCGCCCGAAGTGCTTGAACGCATTTTACGTAATGCTCTGCGGTTGCATCGGGCTGAATTAGATGCCGAGACAGCCAATCAGCGACTGCAAGACAGCTATCGAGAGCTGATTCAAAAAAACCGAGAACTTGAGCAACAACGCCTTCAAATTCAGCGGCAAAACCTGCAACTCATGGAAGTGGCTCGGCTCAAGTCGGAGTTTCTTGCAACCATGTCTCACGAATTGCGCACACCGCTCAATGCGATTATCGGGTTTTCACAGATGTTGCTGCGACCCCAAAAAGGGGAGTTATCTACCAAGCAAACTCAAATGGTGCAGCACATTTTTAATAACGGCAAACACCTGCTCGATATGTTGAATGAGATTCTTGACTTTTCGCGATTAGAAGCCGGACGGTTGGAGTTAAGACCCGAAATTTTTGAGCTACCCAATCTGATCTATTCCACGCTTGAGGAGTTGCAATCTCTAGCCGAAGAGAAACAACTTCAACTTTCGACGCAGATTCAACTGACCTATACCAAGGTATTCAATGATCCGGCGAATCTTCGCCGAATTTTGACTAACCTGGTGTCAAACGCGATCAAGTTTACCGAGCGGGGGCATATTTGGGTTGAGGTTATAGAAAAAGACCCCGATCAAATTGTGATTGCTGTGCGTGACACCGGAATTGGCATTGGTCAGGCTGAAATGGCTCATATATTTGAGGCTTTTCGTCAGTCAGACCAGGGCAACGATCGCCGCTTTGGTGGCACTGGTCTGGGGCTAGCAATCACAGATTCACTGGTTCAGAAAATGAATGGCAAAATTACAATTGAGAGTCAAGTCGGTCAAGGCTCTACTTTTCGAGTTGAGATACCGCGATCGATACAGGTTCCAACTATCGTTTCAAAAGATACTTTAATAAGGTAACAAGAGCGTGTTGTTTATCGGTTTTCTCACCTAATGTCATTTCAGCCACCTACCAAAGTTGACCGTGTTGTTTCTGTAGATGACACGCCGACCAATCTTGAATTGATCGAAGCAATCTTAGAAGAAGAAGGCTATGAGATTTCTTCGTTTTCAAATGGCAGTGCGGCCTTAGAGAAAATTGAGCAATCACCGCCGGAGTTGGTGCTGTTAGATGTGATGATGCCTGAGATGGATGGGTACGAAGTCGCTCGCCGCATCCGTAACAACGCCAAACTTCCCTACATCCCAATTTTGCTAATTACGGCTCACGATCGCGCCGACTTGATCAAAGGGTTAGGGGCTGGAGCTGACGACTTTGTCCGTAAACCTGTAGATGCTGACGAGTTGTTAGCACGGGTTAAGTCGCTACTTAGGCTTAAACACAGCATTGACCAACGTGAGCAAATGATGCTCGAACGACAAGACTTTATCGCGCACTTGACCCACGACCTGCGCACGCCCTTGGTCGCTGCCGACATGATGTACAAGCTGTTTCGCAAAGAGGCGTTTTGCCCGATCTCAAATGAGATGCACGAAGCCGTATCGGCGCTCGCTCGCAGTAACCAAAACCTTTTAGAGATGGTCAATACTCTGTTAGAGGTGCAGTCTTATGACGCGGGGGCCAAGCAATTCACTCCAATTGCCTGCGATATGTGGAAGGTTTCGCAAGAGATTGTGGAAGAGTTGTCACCTATTGCTGAAGAAAAAGGGATTGAATTTAACCTTAATCTTGTCGGCGGTTTACCTCAAAACTCTCAATGTGTGACGATCAAAGGCGATTGTCTCGAAATTCGCCGGATGCTGACCAATCTGATTGGCAACTCGCTTAAGTTTACTGAGCATGGCTCTGTCACTGTTGAATTAATTCCCGCTAATGGCTCTGATGACTGCCTCATTTTGCGGGTGAAAGATACGGGGCCGGGGATTCCCCCTGAAGAGTTGTCAAACTTGTTTGAACGGTTTCGCCGGGGGAGCCATAAGCAGGCTGGCAGTGGGTTGGGTCTTCATCTTGTGCGCCGAATTTTAGAAGTGCATTGCGGCACGATCGCGGTTGAGTCAGAGCTTGGCAAAGGCAGCATGTTTATCGTTAAACTGCCGCTTGAGCGTTTTGCGGGTTTACAAAATTAGTAGTTCACTGGAAGAACTGTGCAGGGTTAATAATGACTGAGCCATTGGGCGTTTGTCTTCTCTACCTGGCAACGTTGGCTTGGTAGACTACTAGGCTCAAGATTGGGCGAGTAGTGGCGATCGCGTAGTTGTGTCTTGATATGAAAAAACTTCTCTAAAAAAAGCCTTTTTGATGGGAGTTAAGCGAGGATTTGGGGGCGGCGGAGCCGCAAATCGGGGGAAGTCCCCCCGCACCCCCGCTGTGTAGGGGCCTCACTCCCCTACAACCCCCGCAAGGTGTGATCGGTGGGTGGTGAATGGTTAGCTAGCCAGATGTTAAGGGTCTCAAGTTTGGCACTGCGATCGCCTATTAAAAGAACGGGTGGCGTGAGGCGATGGTTGCAAGGGTGATCGCGCTATGCTTTGCGATTAAGCCAAAGTCCGTTATACTATCCGTAGTCATTACGAGTTTACATAGCATAGGTGTATGGCGAACCCCGCTGTTGAAAATCTAGTCATCCTTGGTTCAGGGCCAGCAGGCTACACGGCCGCAATTTACGCAGCACGGGCAAACTTAAAGCCGCTTGTGTTTGAAGGCTTTCAAGTAGGTGGGTTGCCGGGTGGTCAGTTGATGACCACAACCGAGGTTGAAAACTTTCCTGGCTTTCCTGAAGGTGTGACTGGCCCTCAGCTCATGGAGCGTATGAAAGCGCAAGCTGTTCGCTGGGGGGCTGAGCTAGTCACCGAAGATGCCATAGAGGTAGACTTGAGCCAACGTCCCTTCGTGATTCGCTCTACGGAGACAGAGGTACGCGCTCACAGCCTGATCATTTGCACCGGGGCAACGGCGAAACGGTTAAATCTGCCTTCAGAGGCCGAATATTGGAGCCGGGGAATTTCAGCCTGTGCGATCTGTGACGGAGCCACGCCGATCTTTCGGGGTGCGCCACTCGCGGTCGTTGGGGGCGGAGATAGCGCTGCTGAGGAAGCCATTTATCTGACGAAGTATGGTCAGCCTGTGCATTTGTTGGTGCGATCTGACAAAATGCGAGCCAGCAAAGCAATGCAAGATCGGGTATTGAGCAATGCCAATATCACAGTCCACTGGCATACCGAAGTTGTGGACGCAGTTGGTGAAAATGGCATGATGACGGGGTTGCGGGTTCGCAATTGCCAAACTCAAGTAGAACATATACTACCTGTCAAGGGATTGTTTTACGCGATCGGCCACACCCCAAACACCAACATCTTTAAAGGTCAACTTGACCTTGATGACGTTGGCTATATCCAGACCCACGATGATGTTGTTACAAGTGTTGAAGGCGTGTTTGCTGCTGGAGATGTGCAAGATCAGGAGTATCGGCAAGCCATTTCAGCTGCGGGCACAGGTTGCATGGCTGCACTCAAAGCAGAGCGTTGGTTGTCAGAGCATGGGTTGATTCAAGAGTTTCACCAGACGGTTGCAACAGAAACCCAAAGCACCCAAACATCTGAGCAGAAGTCAGAGACAACTCAACCTGGCGAATTTGACATTGTGCAAACGCGGCATGAAGGCAGCTATGCTTTGCGTAAGCTTTACCACGAGAGCGATCGCCTGATTATGGTCAAGTATGCTTCGCCGCAGTGTGGCCCCTGCCATACCCTAAAGCCCATTCTCAGCAAAGTTGTAGATGAGTTTGATGGCAAAATTCACTTTGTTGAGATTGACATTGAGCAAGACCCTGATATTGCGGAAGCCGCCGGGGTGATTGGCACCCCAACAGTCCAGTTCTTTAAGGCCAAAGACAAAGTGGGTGAAATGCGCGGTGTGAAACAAAAGAGTCAGTACCGTGAATTGATTGCAGCCAATCTGTAATACCAATTCTCTAAATCCCATTTACAGATCCGCGTAGGGGCGGTTCGCGTTCGTGTAGCGTTTCCGAAGGAAATACCGCCCTTACAGATAATCATCTGTAGCCCAGTTTTGAAGCATTGGTATAAGAGATTGCCCTCTTCGTAAGTCTTGCTGTCAAATTTAGAAAAACGATAACCGCCCCAGGAGGTGATTTTGGAGCGGCTTTATTTTTGGCTTGGGTCAACCCCTAGCCCACTAGCAAGTTTTCTTCGGGATAGCGGACAAAGCTCGGCTTGGGATCACCAATAATGGCTGCTACTAGCAACAAAATGCCAACTCGCCCCATGTACATCGTGGCAACGAGTGCTAATTTTCCGACAACTGACAAGCCTGCTGTAATCCCTGTGGAAAGCCCAACCGTCGCATAGGCCGAAACAACTTCAAATAGAATGTTGATGAACTCCACCTGCGGGTCAGAAATTGTAATCACAATCGTCATCAGAACCACCGTTGCACCTGACCCCAATAAAACACCAACCGCTTTCAGGATCAAGTTCACTGGCACCTGGCGCTGATAGAGCGTGACTTCTTCACGCCCGCGTAAAATCGCTTTTGTGCAACTGGTTAATACACGTAAGGTTGTCGTTTTCAGGCCGCCTGCTGTACCTCCAGGGCTACCACCCACATACATTAGCGCGATCGAAATAAATAGCCCTGCCGTTGTCATTTTGCCAATGTCGATTGAGTTAAACCCGGCTGTACGGGTTGTAACGGATTGAAACCAGGCAGATGTGAGGCGGGTTGACCAGTCCATTGGGGCAAGCGTGTCAGCATTGCCTGACTCCACCATGAAAAAAGCAATCCACCCACTGATCAACAAAATAATGGTTGTGCTGACTGCAACTTTGTAATTGAGCGAGAAATTTGCTTTTTGTTGCCGCCTCATCATGCGATCGCGCAACCAGAGATAGGTCTCAAATAGTGTCTCGTAACCGATACCACCAAAAATAATGAGTCCCGGAATAATTAAATTAAGCGGAATAGAGCCTTGATAACTAATCAAATTAGTAGGCAAGAGGCTAAACCCAGCATTATTCCAAGCACTCACACTGTGGAACACACCCAACCATAAACTCCGCGGTAGACCATGCTGCGGCGTGAAAACCCCCGTCAAAAGAAAAGCCCCTGTAATTTCAAAGATGAGTGTTAACCCAATAATGGAGCGAATCAATTGGGCTGAACCCTCAATCTCGGTCCGATCGAACGACTGTTGCACCGCTATCTTGTCACGCAGTTTAAAGCGACGACCTAACAACAACAACAAAAAAGTTGTTGCAGTCATGTAACCTAGCCCACCAATCTGAATCAGCGACAAAATGGTGGCCTGCCCAAACGGTGAAAAGTATGAGCCGGTATCGACAACAACGTGCCCTGTGACGCAGACCGCTGATGTTGCTGTAAATAATGCCACAAGCACGTGCTCACGCGTCCATGCCTCGGTTGAAGCAAAGGGCATACTTAACAGCAAAGTACCAAAAGTGATAACAGCTAAAAATCCAATACAAATCGTTCGAGATACTGTCATTTATTTCTGCTAAGTCCAAGTGTCGCTATCAGTGGAGCGTAAATTGATGTTGAACGATAGAGAAGCATCCTTTTTAAAATTTAAAGGGTGAAATCGATGCGGTGCTTGCTAATGCCATTTAGAATTATCGATTCACTCTTGTCGAAAAGTATGAAAAAAGTAGAAATTCTATTTATGGCGATAGGCATTTAGGTTAAGACGGGGTGCAGGGGTGGAACCCTTGGCTGGTGGTGCAGCCCCCACAACCCCCTTTGTTTTCAATGTCCTCAACCAATTGGCGACCGCTATATTTAGAAAAAGCTAGCAAAATAGTTGCTCAAAAAAAAGGTGAGAGGCTGATCGGTTCAGCTTTCTCTCACCTAAATATTAGCTACCAAGTATGGAGAAACAATTGGCAACACCCATAACGGGCGATCTCTAATTAGTAGGAGCCACCTGCAATGCTGCTTGACTCGGATACGCTAGAGACACCCGCCGCAGGGCCAGAAGCTTCCTTAACAAAGCCAGCATAAGCTTCCATGCCGTGTTCGCCAATGTCCAGACCCAGCAGTTCTTCTTCTTCGCTGACGCGAATACCCAGCACTGCTTTCAGGATGTACCATGCGATAGTCGAGAGCAGAACGGTCATACCACCCACTGCCAAGGTACCCAGCAGTTGAGTAATAAATTGACCCAAGCCACCACCTGCAAACAAACCAGCATTAGGACCTAAGCCCTCACCATAAAGGTTGAGAGGGCCACCCGGGCCAGTCGCAAATAAACCAACGGCAACCGTACCCCAGAGACCATTTACCAGGTGAACCGAGATAGCACCTACGGGGTCATCAATCCCAATGCGATCGAAGAAACCAACCGCAAAGACCACTAAGACACCACCAATCAAACCGATGATGGCCGAAGCAGGAATGCTGACAAAAGCACAAGGAGCTGTGACTGCCACCAAGCCAGCCAGAATACCATTGATGATCATCGAGAGGTCGGGCTTACCCAACAACAACCAAGCGGTGATGGTTGCAGCAACACCACCAAAAGCGGCGGCAGTGTTGGTCGTCACAGCAATGTGAGCAATCAGCGAACCATCACCAACACCCATTGTGGAACCAGGGTTGAAACCAAACCAGCCCAACCAGAGGATCAAGCAACCGAGCATTGCGATACTCATGTTGTGACCGGGCAATGCATTCGCAGAGCCATCACTGTTGTACTTACCAATCCGGGGACCAAGAATGGCAGCACCCATCAGGGCCGCCCAACCACCGACACAGTGTACAACGGTGGAACCAGCAAAATCCCAGAAGCCAGCTTTCGCTAACCAACCACCACCCCAGATCCAGTGGCCTGTGATGGGATACGCAATCCCAACCAGGAAGAGGCAAAAGATTAAAAAGTCAACAAACTTAATGCGCTCAGCAACCGCACCAGAAACGATGGTTGCAGCCGTACCAGCAAACACTAGCTGGAAGAAGAACTTCGCTAGCAAAGGCACGCCAGCCCAGCTGATTGCGCTAAATACACCCTTGTAAGCATCGCCAGTGGCAGGGCTATTGTCTTCGCCTGAGATGAATGGGTAGAAACCACCAATGAAGTCGTTACCCGTGCCAAACATCAGACCCCAACCAATTACCCAGAAAGCGATGGTTGAGAGAGCAAATACGATGAGGTTTTTTGCCAACACGTTGACCGCGTTTTTCTGACGGCAAAAACCGGTTTCAAGCATACCGAAACCCGCATTCATGAAGAATACGAGCATCCCAGCAACCATTACCCAAAGGGTGTCAAGTCCGACTTTGAGGGTGTTGGTTGTCTCAGCTAGACTCTCAACCGTAGGAGCATCTTGCGCGTGAGCGGCAACGCCCCAAACGCCAACAATGATGACAGCGAGGGGAATGCAAGCCTGCCACGTTGGGGCGAGCTGTGCGTACCAGCTGGGAGATAGCCATTTAACGCCGAAAGGAGCCGAAGCTCTCCGCCGTTTTTGGCGCGCCTTGAAAACTGTTTTGGACATGATTGTTTAGAAATTCCTCAGCGAATGAATATGTTGAAACAATGCCGCTCTCGCAGGGGTAACGAGAATGGCGAAATGCAGATGCATCTATACGCCTTCTAAAGACTTGCTTGAAAGTGTGGAAGAACACAGGAACCAGATCGGTTAATCAAGCTTTTTCTACCACCAAGCAAAAGGGGCAAATGTATTCAATGCTTCATCCGCATTTCAACAATTTGCAAATCGCAATTCTGTATACGGTACTACAAAATGATTGATCTGAAATTTTTTTGGTTAACGCTTGGCTAACATCAGTGATTTCAATCACCCGTCTGCAGAACTTTCTAGCTGAATACCGCGATCGCAGGTTTCGCAATCAGATTTAGCGGATTCTTTTAAGATGGAAGGGTGTGTCGCAGTTGCTTTGCTTGTGTCTTCTACAAAAGCATTACCCCTCGTCCAAGAAACTGAAAAACTTGAAGCTCGGTTAGCAGAAATCCCCCCAGTGCCGGGGGTTTATTTCATGCGGGATGCTGACGATCAAATTCTTTACATCGGTAAGTCGAAAAAGTTGCGATCGCGGGTTCGTTCCTACTTTCGTGATGACCACTTCTTCAATCCACGCATCGGGTTGATGGTCAAGCAGGTGGTCGAGATTGAAATCATCGTCACCGATACCGAAGCTGAAGCCTTAGCCTTAGAAGCCAACCTGATCAAGCAGCATCAACCCCACTTCAATGTGTTGCTAAAGGATGACAAAAAGTATCCTTATCTGTGCATCACTTGGTCAGAAGACTATCCACGCATCTTCATCACGCGTAAACGCCGGATGCACAAAAAGGATCGCTACTATGGCCCCTACGTTGATGTTGGGCTGTTGCGTCGCACCCTCCATCTGGTGAAGCGGATCTTTCCTTTGCGTCAGCGACCTCAGCCTTTATTTCGCGATCGCCCTTGCCTTAACTACGATATTGGGCGCTGTCCTGGTGTTTGCCAACGCCTGATCAGCCCCGAAGACTATCACAAGATCGTGCAGAAAGTGGCGATGGTTTTTCAGGGGCGCACCAAAGAGTTGGTTGATATTTTGGCCACCCAGATGGAGCAAGCGGCTGAAAACCTCAACTTTGAGCAAGCCGCCCGCATTCGTGACCAGATTGCAGGGATTAAAACCCTGGCCGCTGACCAAAAAGTTTCGACGGCAGACGACACGGTTTCGCGCGATGCGATCGCCCTTGCGGCTGACGAACATCATGCCTGTGTACAACTCTTTCAAATTCGGGCGGGTCGTCTAGTCGGGCGTTTAGGCTTTCTAGCTGATGCCCAATCAGGAACTCCCGGCGAGATTTTGCAGCGCGTCCTCGAAGAACACTACCAGATGGTCGAAGCGGTTGAGATTCCAACTGAGATTTTGGTGCAGCATGAGTTGCCCGAAGGTGACATGCTGGCTGAGTATCTGACCCAAACGAAGGGAAGGAAAGTTACGGTCTTTAACCCGCAACGGCAAACCAAAGCCGAACTGATCGAGATGGTCGAGCGCAACGCCGCTTATGAACTGGCTCGCACGCAAAAATTTGCCGATCGCAATGCCCAAGCCTTGCAAGACCTGGCGGTTATCCTTGATCTGCCCGACATGCCTCGCCGCATTGAAGGCTATGACATCTCGCACATTCAGGGTTCGGATGCGGTTGCTTCGCAGGTTGTTTTTGTGGATGGGTTGCCCGCTAAGCAGCACTACCGCCACTACAAGATTAAAAATCCGACTGTTCGGGCTGGTCACTCGGATGACTTTGCCAGCATGGCTGAGGTGATTGGGCGACGATTTCGTAAGTATGCCGCTGCTAAAGCACGGGGTGAAGAGGTACGCCCAGAGCGAGACCCATCCGTTTTGAGTCGGCATGTGAATGCCTTGTCTGACTTTCCCGACCTGATCATGATTGATGGGGGCAAAGGCCAACTTTCTGCCGTCGTCGAAGTCTTGCGCGAGCTGAATCTGCTGGAAGATATCCACGTTGTTAGCTTGGCCAAACAACGCGAAGAAATCTTTTTGCCGGGGGAGTCGTTGCCGCTCTCAACCGAAGCTGAGCAACCCGGTGTGCAACTCTTGCGGCGTTTGCGCGATGAAGCCCACCGATTTGCCGTGAGCTATCACCGTCAAAAACGTACAGAACGAATGCGGCGATCGCGCTTGGATGAAATTCCCGGTTTGGGTGAGCATCGCCAGAAGCAACTCCTGGCAACCTTCCGCTCGATTGACTACATTCGGGAGGCATCGGTTGAGCAAATTTCCAAAGTGCCGGGGATCGGGCCTCGACTGGCTCAACAAATCTACGAATACTTCCACCCCAACGCGGTTGCCGAACCTGAAGTCAGCCATGTGGAGTAAGCAGAAAACCCCGGCTTTGCTCTTGCTCTTCCTACTTACAGCCCTTTGGGGTCTGCCTCAACCGCCTATGGATGCCACCGAAAAAATTATCTGGAAGTGCGAAGCGATCGGGCGGCAGAGAGCCTATCAAGTTGCTTTTGAAATCGGCCAACCAAGTGTAGAAGTGGTGATCTTTGCAGCGCCCAACTTTGAGCCACAAAACCAGCAAGAAACGCTGCAAATTACCATTCAGAAATCGGATCGCTTTGAGTGGGTGGGAACTGGTCAAACAGCTCGTCAGGAGCCGTTGTCACTCAGGATATTCACTGATAACACAACGAAGCTACGTATCATTCACAACCAGGAAGTCTCTGAGGGATCCTGCTTTCGAGATGTAGAAAGTAATTAGCAAGCGGATTACTCAGGAATCTTTTTCTTTCTGTATTTCTTAATTCACAAGCACTTTACTGAAAAATTGCTATTTGAAATTTTGATGAAGCTTAGACATCAAGTTGTCGTAAATGTAACAGCTAACACACTTATTTCTACTGAATCAAAAGATACATAGAAGTATCGAAACCTGCTTCGTTTTTTACTTTGTCCAACAATTTTTGCAGCGAGTGGGGCATCCAGTCCAATGAGGCCCAAACCTGACCTCTAGTTTCAGAGGTTTTCAGGACTCGTCGTGTCAGCAATTTTTCTGTGACTCGCTTGTGTGGAAGCGGGTTAGTTTTTGCTGCTTGTTTTAAGCGTGCATCAGTGTTGGAAAAGCGCAGTGTTTCGATTTCACACCCGTCAAGAGATTCGTGCAGATCTACATTCAGGAGGTTTATCCCTGTGTTTCAATCGATTCGGCGAACGACTGTTTTGTTGGCTTCCCAGGCAGTCGTTGCTGCATTTACCCCCACGATCGCCTCGGCAGAGTTTGTCCTCTCAACCGCGACCACCAGCAACATTCAATCGGCATTTAGCTCTGGAACACTGACCTGTAGCGGGTTGACTCAGCTCTATCTAAATCGGATCGAAGCCTATGACAAGCAAGGTCCAGCGATCAATTCCATCATTGCAACCAACCCCAACGCGCTCTCGATTGCAGCCGAGTTAGATGCAGCCTATGCCCAATCTGGCCCCGTTGGCCCGTTGCACTGCGTCCCGGTTGTTCTAAAGGACAACTTTGACACTGTGGATATGCCCACCACGGGCGGTGCCCTCGCCTTAGAAGGATTCTTCACAGGTAGTGATGCCTTTCAAGTGCAAAAGTTGCGCGAAGCCGGAGCGCTAATTCTGGCAAAGTCAAACCTGTCTGAATTTGCCTTTGGGTTTACCTCTGACAGCTCATTGGGTGGCTTAACGCTGAACCCCTATGACACGACCCGTAATTCCGGTGGCTCTAGTGGTGGTACAGGTGCGGCGATCGCGGCTAACTTTGGGGTGATTGGCTTTGGAACCGACACGGGTGGCTCGATCCGGGTGCCGTCATCCTTCAATAGCCTGGTGGGTTTGCGTCCCACAATTGGCTTAACCAGCCGTTCTGGCATTATTCCCCTGGCTTTGACCCAGGACGTAGGTGGCCCAATGGCTCGTACTGTCGCTGATGTCGCGGCTGCACTGAGTGTCGTGGCAGGGTTTGATCCCAAGGATCCCGTGACTGAGGGTAGCATCGGCAAAGTCCCTGAAGACTACACGGAATTTCTGGACAAGGATGGCCTCAAAGGCGCCAAGATTGGGGTCGATCGCGCCCTATTTGGTTCGCCCACCAACCCAGAAAGTGCCAAGACAACGGCTGTAATTGATGCGGCGATCGCCGAGCTAGAAGCGTTGGGAGCAGAAGTAGTAGACATTACGATCCCCAATTTGGCGGAGATCTTGAGTTTCCCCAGCTTCAGCACGTTTGAATTCAAGCGCGACCTTAATGCTTACTTGGCTGAACGCCCTGTGCCACCTTCAGGTGTGCGCGACCTGGAAGACATCATCGAAAGTGGTTTATTCCTGGAGTCTCAACGCAATGCGTACATTACTCGCAATAATGTCACACCCCCTGAAGAGAATGCTCAGTACCAGCAGTTTCTCGCAGAGCGGCCTGTGATTACGCAAGCTTCGCTTTTACAAGCACTTACAGGTCTAGATGCGATCGTGTATCCCTCTGTTGCCAGCCCGCCGAACGTAATCGGTCAGGGGTTAGCGTCTGGTTCTGCCAACCGACTCAGCCCGTTTTCTGGCTTCCCGGCCCTGAGCGTCCCGGCTGGTTTTACCGAAGATGGGCTCCCAGTTGGCCTGGAGTTCCTCGGACGCGCTTACGATGAGGGCACCCTGTTGAAGCTGGCCTACGCTTTTGAGCAGGGCACCCAGTTTCGGCGCGATCCACTCACGACTCCACCCCTCCCAGGCGAAACGGTGCGTGCTATACCAGAACCCAGCACTGTTGGGGCGATCGCTCTAGCAGGCATGGGCCTCATTGGTAGCCGTCGCAAACGCCAACAAGGCTAATGGTGTAAAAGTCTCTCCCTCACCGGAAAGCTTTTTCACAATCCCAATCAGATCATAATCTCACGCGATCGCGATAGATAAAGATCTGTCTGCCCCCTCAATCCTCCTTCATAAGGGGGATTAAGGGGGATCATTGCGGCGTAAGACTTGTAGCTTTTTGAGAACTAGCTGCTGAAGTTTAAGGTTCCAGGCTGGGGTGAGAAGCCTGCCAGCGACGTAACAGAGCCAACGTAATCTCTTTGAACAACCAGTAAAGAACTGCAATCACCACAAATGTAAGCGCGATGATAACCAAGGGGCGTTGCTCAAGCAGGGTGTCTGTAACGCTATCCAGGACAACGTGCAAGCGGGTCACAAAGTACCAGCTATTTAACCGCTCAAATCGGCCTAAGTAGACACCAATGGCACTCAAAACATGGAGCATCATTTCCATCGGCAAGATGTAGCGGCTTAAGTGGTTTTGCCGTAGATAAGATCCCGCGTTGATCAATGAGATCACGTAAGCCTGAAAGCCAATTAAAACGAAAAGCGCGTACTTCGGTAAAACCACTACCGTGTTGAACCAGGGCGAGGAATTGTAGCGAATCTCACGGCTCAAATGGATCAGATCAGTCAGGACGTAGGGAGCGTTTGGCAAAAAGGCCACAAAAGTTAAGCAGACAATCCACCAAAAGAGCGATCGCGCTTGATTGCGGCGAAATAGCCAGACGCTCAACCCCAGCGGTAAAATCGCTAAAAATAAGTTCCAGCCCATCCAGCGACTTGATCCAATCCAAGAATCTAAGGCTGCTTCTATCCATGCGTTCATGAAAAATCGTCCCCAAACTCGCTGGTTTTGCTCAACTACATCGACTCAGTCCGCTTTTCCAGAAAAGGTTGCAAATTTTTGTCACTGACTGCTCGTACAACAGCTATCAATTTTTGAGAAGCTGCCTTTAACTCAAGAGCCGGTTTTTGATCCGCTACTTTTCAGGAATGGCTAAGGGGCTGCCAAGCCAACGTTGCCAGGTAGAGAAAACGAATGACCGATAACCAATAACCAATGGCTCAGTCGTTATCGACCCTGCAAAGTTCTTTTGATGAACTACTAAATACCTCAGAGGTAAATGAGTCAAAAAGTTCCTAAAAACGAGCTTTTTGGGATTAATCTCTGTGCTTTTACTCAGTTGCTGAGAGTTTATAAAGAATCTGTTACGCAGGAGATGCCGCTGAGCGATCGCATAGACGGTATAGTGGGCATAGTAAGCATTTAGATACCAGGCTTACACTTTTTCTTTGCCTGCATTCCTTCTTTTGAGTCTGCGTAATGAGCAACGCTACTTCCGTTTTGGAAGATTTACTTCAAGCCCTGCCGGAGCTTCATTCGCAAATTTATTTCAAGTCTTCCTTAACCGCGTTGTCTCATGCGATGGAAGATCAAGTGCTTGCAGGTAGCGGCGATCGCCCGATTGTGATTGCCAGCTTTCAACGTGAGCGCTTTTATCGCCAAGAGGCAAACCGCTATCTTCGCATTGCCGATAAGACTGACCAGACTTATGTGTTGGCGGCTCCCGAAACCGATTTTGCGAATCATTCAGGGCCTTACGAAACCATCGCTTTCAACTCAAGCGATGCCCTCAGCAAAGAATGGCATTTGGTGGTTTTGGGGCAACAGTATGCCGCTTGTCTGATCTGTCGAGAGCGACCCATTAACGAAGCAGAAGTCACTCTCACTAATGACCAGTCTCGGCGCTTTGAAGGCATTTGGACATTTGACCGCGCGACTGTTTGCAAAGCAGCCGCGCTACTGCTAGATCGAATCTTGGCCTACCGCCCTGAACTAGCCAAAAAAATTGCTAAGGCAAAGCAACAAATCGTTGCAGATGCAAAACCAGGTTTTAACAATGTTGACCCAGGGCCGTTTACCGAACGGCTTGTCACTTATCTGCAAGCGGGCCAATACAAGCTGCTGAAGGCTTATCGCTCCATCGCGGCCCAAGAACGAAAAGAGCGGTTGGTTAACTCGATTACGTCGGCTATTCGGCGATCGCTCAAGCCTGACGAAATTTTTAACGTCGCCGTTCAAGAGTTGGGGCAAGCTCTGCACGTCTGTCGTTGCCTGCTTTACCGATGCAAAGATACAGATACTCAAGTCAAGATTCAGCATGAGTATCTTGCCCCTGGTGTGAAGCCTTTGCAGGGTGCAACCTGGTCTTTAAAAAATAACCCCCTGTTTCAAGAGGTGGTGCAACGGCGCGAACGCATCTGCATTCAAGACACTCAAGTGACCCCCTGGCTGCTCGAAGATGGTCGGGCGATCGCCCCTGCAAGTGAGCAAGTGAGCAAGTGGCAGATTGCGGCCTGGTTGATGGTGCCTGTGATCCACCAAAATCGGCTAATGGGCATTGTCGAGTTGCATCTCTGCAATCACACTCTGCGTGAGTGGAATGAAGCCGAACTTGACCTGGTTGAGGCGATCGCGTCTCAGATTGGGGTGGCGCTGATTCAAGCAGAAGCCTACGCCAATCTTGAAGAACTTAATCAACAACTCGAAGCCCTCGATCGCACCCGCAGTAATTTGATCGCCATCACCGGGCACGAATTGAGGACGCCGCTCTCCACGATTCAAGTCTGTCTAGAAAGTCTCTCTAGCGACCCTGACATGCCCGTCGAAGTACAGCAGGTGATGTTAAGTTCAGCGTTAGCCGACGCTGAGCGACTGCGGAAGCTGGTGCAAGACTTTCTCACCTTGTCCGATCTTGAAAGTGGTCGTGTTCAATGGCATGTTGAGCCGCTACCCCTGCAAGAATGTGTTGATCTCGCGCTGAGTAACGTCCGGGCACGCCAAAAATTTGATCAGTTGCCTGCTATTTCAAGCCAGGTTTCTGACGACCTGCCAATGGTGCAAACCGATGGTGAGTGGCTTGTTGAAGTGCTAGCAAAATTACTCGACAATGCTTGCAAGTTTACAGAATCCACTGGCACCGTCGAAATTGAGGCTCACCCCAATGGCGGCGAAATGATTGAAGTGACCGTGACCGACACAGGACGCGGAATTGAGCCTGATCGCCTGGAAGTCGTCTTTGACCGCTTTTACCAGGAAGAAGGTGCCCTCCGCCGAACTGCAGGCGGCACTGGCTTAGGTTTGGCAATTTGTCGCCAGATTGTTCACGGTTTAGGCGGCGAAATCTGGGCTGAGTCTGATGGCAAAGACAAAGGCAGCAAGTTTCACTTTACTGTGCCGATTTCTAGAAATCCGAAACTTGAGTTAGCCCCCCCACCTAAGAGCCGAGCAAAAGCTACGAAAGTGCGCGGTCGGCGATGAGAAGAGGGGCAACTCACCTGCCCAAATCGCGCTCTATTTCGCTGCTGCGATCGCTCTGATGGCAGACTTGCCCCTCTGATTTTGCAAATCTTTTCATTTCCTCTAAAGAACTGTTACAGATCCCTACAAAGCACGTAGCCAGAGTCGGTCTGAGTGATAGGATTCCGTAAAACACTGAGAGAGATAAGCTCACATGACAGAAACTCTTTCTGGACAACCTCCTTTATTCGGCGGCAGCACTGGTGGGCTGCTGACAAAAGCACAAGTTGAAGAAAAATATGCAATCACCTGGACTAGCCCTAAAGAGCAAGTCTTTGAAATGCCGACGGGTGGTGCTGCAACCATGCGTCAAGGTGAAAATTTACTCTATCTAGCTCGTAAAGAGCATTGTTTAGCGCTTGGGCTGCGTCAACTCCGCGCACTCAAGATCATGGATTACAAGATCTATCGCATTTTTCCCAATGGCGATATCGAGTATCTGCATCCCAAAGATGGTGTCTTCCCTGAAAAGGTGAATGCAGGTCGCGAAAAGGTGAACCACAATCCCCGTAATATCGGGAGCAATGTGGATCCCGCGAAGATTAAATTCAGCGGCAAAGCGCCCTACAATGTCTAAAACCTAGTGATTAGTTGCGATCGCTCCAGAGTATTCTGGGGCGATTCTTTTTTGTCAAACATCCGCCCAGTCGAACGTTACACGATCAAACTTGCGAGTAATGCGGTCGCTTTTGTTTGGAGTTTAGGCAAATAACGTTAATATTCTTCTACCGTTTCAGGTTTACGTAATGTCCGCTGTCACCGTCACCACCTCAGAGCTAGAACACTTTCGGGCCATCTTAGCCGACTACCCTGATGCCTTAAATGCATTAGCGGTGATTGAAGATTGTGAAGGTGATTTAGAAGATGCAGCTCTCTCGCTCGCGATTCAAGCGGGGCAAGAACCCAATACGGGCGATCGCTGGTTAGAAGGGGTAGCCAAGAGCTGGCGACATGTGCTGTGTCGCGCCGATCTAAAACCGCAATTGCAAAGCGGCTTAAGCCCTGGAATTTTGCTGGCTCTGACGGAACACACCACCCTGCCTCTTAAGTTAGCGACTCCAGTAGCTATCTACGTAGTTAAAGTCGGCGTGCAAGACTTTTGCCACTTGTTTGAATCGAAAATTCAGTAAAGATTTTTGCGATTCAGTAGATTGCTCAAAAGGAGCAAGCTCAAGCCAAGTAAACTTTTGCGGCTAAAAAAATGAGTGGTTGCACGGTTCTAATTTAGGGTCTACGCTTGACGACAGGTGTCATACTGTTACACCCTAGTTTGGATAGACTAACGCTGAGGATCTAGATTCATGGTTGCAACCCCCGTTCGCCAAGATGTTAAGCACGAAGTGAAAGATCTGGCACTTGCCGCCCTTGGTAAGCAACGGATTGAGTGGGCAGGCCGCGAAATGCCTGTATTACGCCAAATTCAAGAGCGTTTTACCACTGAAAAACCACTTGCGGGCATTCGCCTTGTGGCATGCTGCCACGTCACAACCGAAACAGCTCACCTGGCGATCGCGCTGAAAAATGCTGGAGCCGATGCGCTACTGATTGCTAGCAACCCTCTCTCAACTCAAGACGATGTTGCTGCAAGTCTGGTTGTTGATTACGGTATTCCTGTTTTCGCGATCAAAGGCGAAGATGCGGCCACTTACGAGCGCCACGTTAATATTGCTTTAGACCATCGCCCCAATATCATCATTGATGATGGTTGTGATGTCGTAGCAACTCTGGTTAAAGAGCGCAAAGACCAACTTGCAGAATTGATTGGCACCACTGAAGAAACCACAACTGGCATTGTTCGTCTAAAAGCAATGTTTAGAGATGGGGTGCTGACCTTCCCCGCAGTCAACGTTAACGACGCAGACACCAAGCATTTCTTTGACAACCGCTATGGTACGGGTCAATCGACTTTAGACGGCATCATCCGCGCAACGAACGTGCTATTGGCTGGTAAGACCATTGTTGTCGCTGGCTATGGCTGGTGCGGTAAGGGTACCGCAATGCGGGCGCGTGGTTTAGGTGCTAACGTGATTGTGACTGAAATTGACCCCGTCAAGGCGATCGAAGCCGCTATGGATGGTTTCCGTGTGGCTCCCATGTCAGAAGCAGCCGTCGATGGTGACTTGTTCATCACGGTGACTGGCAACAAGCACGTGATTCGGGCTGAACACTTTGCTGTCATGAAGGATGGGGCGATCGTTTGTAACTCTGGCCACTTTGATATTGAGATTGATCTCAAGTCTCTCGCGGCAGAAGCAACCGAAATCAAAGAAGTTCGTAACTTCACCCAGGAATATCGACTCAAGAGTGGTAAGTCGGTCATCGTGTTGGGTGAGGGCCGTCTGGTCAACCTGGCTGCTGCCGAAGGTCATCCCAGCGCTGTAATGGATATGAGCTTTGCCAACCAGGCACTAGCGGTTGAGTATCTCGTTAAAGGCAAGGGCAAGTTAGAAGCAGGGATTCACTCTGTTCCGGTTGAAGTCGATCAAGAAATTGCTAGCTTGAAACTGCAAGCAATGGGCATCAACATCGACTCCTTGACTGACGAGCAAATTGAGTACACGAACTCCTGGACTTCTGGAACCTAATTGAGATCCTAGATTCCAAAAGGTTGAACGTTTGGTAAGGGCGGGTTTTGCCATTTAATCCATTGCGGATGCAGATGGGTCTGCTAAACCTGCCCTTACGCTTTGCAGACTGATTAAATCCGCGATATTTAGTCAAAAAAAGTCCTCTTTCCAATTGGAAAGAGGACTTTTGGTTTAGATTGATTTCCTAATGGGACGAGACATGAATTGCCTCATCCCATTTCTGTATCAACGACCTAGCTGAGAGCAACATGACTGCGGTCATAAGCCCAGAAGCTGGGTTGAATCTTGCCTTGAATGTGAGTCCAGTAGCCAGTAGTTTCGGTGTTTAGACCCACTTCATGTGCAACCCGGCTGAGCAACACTTGTTGACGCTTTTTGGTTGCACGATGATGATTTTGAACCAGAGTGCGTGCTTTCTCTTCAAAGGTCAAGGCAGGTTGAGTAGCGGCAACCACTTGGGGTTGTGCTTCAACTTTTGGTTGAGCCATAGGCTGAGTTGTATAAGCAACACCTCTGTATTTCAGAGTGGTTCCCGCCGGGATGCTTTGGATGCTAGCAACAGGCTGGGCTTGATAGGGAAGCCCCCGATAGCGCAGGACTGCATTTAAGGATTTCGTATTGGCCTTCTCATTCTGACGAACGTTTGCGCCGTGAAACCGGGCATCGGTCAGTTGAGCAGGGGTCATTTCATAGCTGATACCACGATAGGTAAGTTTCATATTCCGCCTCCTAGTTGAATGTTGCGTTTCAGTTATGAGGCGCGTTCCTTCGGGTTTCTCCCCTACTTCCGTCTTCCACTACCCTGACCTCTTTGAATCGAGGGGGAATTTGGAAGATGAACGATTTCATTTCTGTATCCATTATTACAGAAATTTCTGGAAAAGTCTATCTTTGCAAAAATTAATCTCGCGATCGCGCCAACTAATTCCCCAGGCTTGCCGTCCCTTATTTCAGAGAAGCAGCCCCAAAAGTCGCGTTAAACTGCTGACACCAGACCAAAACAGACTGGTAGTTTGCCAGATTGATGTTGCCAGGAATCTGGTAGCTCTGAGCGCCACTCGTTTTTTTGAGGGGGGCTAGCACCACATAATCCCCTGATTTAATTGGGTAAGCAGGGGGCTTTGTCCCCGCTAATACATTGCTAGAACGATGCAAGGCAACGACCAGAGCAGGGCCAGCATCCGTTTTGAATGAGCCATCAAACTCAACGAAGGTCTGCCCGTTCTTTTTCACAATGCGAGCGTTGCCCTTAGTGGGGTGTTCACCAGAAACAAATTTGCCCGACTTAATCGCTTGCGCTAGTTGAGGACTTGGGCTACTTGCGGTGGTTTTGGGCGATGGTGAAACAGTCTCAACACTGGGAGTCGCGATCGCCTGCTGGTTGGTTACAGCCGGGGCACAGGCTGCTAAAACGAGCGTCAACAGACCAAGGCTTAGGGGAATCAGACGCATATTGGCTTCCTCATGGGGTAGTTCTGTTGAAGATACGCAGCAAACCCAGTAGTGGATGAAAATTGGTTGTCAAACTCTAAAGAACGCTCTCTGTCGAGCTTTCACGTTTTAGTTGCGCCTCACAGTAGGCATTGCTAGCAAATCTATCTAAAAATTCATCCAACCAGGATGTTGACTCGTAGATTGAGTAGAACATTGCTGGTAGCTTCGGTTATTCTGACGGGCAAAGCTTAATCATGTTCACTTAGTCAGCCCCGCATGGAGTTTCATTCTGTGGATGACGATGAAAACCGTCGCTCTACTTTGACCGATTCAGAGCTAGTGGCGGCAATGAGGACGGGAGATGCAGCAGCGTTGGCCACTCTCTACGATCGCTATTCGAGTCTGGTCTATCGGCTAGCTCTCCGAATCTTAAGCGACGCTGAAGAAGCAGCCGATCTCACTCAAGACGTGTTTCTCGCACTCTGGCGGGGCAACCGTTATGAGGCTAACCGCGGTTCTCTCAGCAGTTTCTTAACCACCCTGACGCGATCGCGGGCCATCGACCGACTGCGATCGCGGAGTAGCAAACTCAGGTTCCTTCAACGCTGGAGCCAACTTATGACCACACAATCCTCCTCAAATCCGTTTGAGGTCGCCTCTTTAGAACAACGATCGGAATTTGTGCGTGAGGCTTTGACCCAGTTGCCCGACAAACAGCGGCAGGTTTTAGAACTGGCTTACTACGATGGATTGAGCCAGTCAGAAATTGCGACTCAACTGGAAGCCCCTTTAGGAACTGTAAAATCGTGGTCACGGCAGGGCTTACTCAATCTCCGCAAACAACTACAGTCATTACTTGATTAGTTTCTATGACTGATACTCCTGAATCCATGCACGAACTCCTGGCCGGGTATGCCCTTGGTGATCTGTCCCCTGAAGAGGCAGAAGCCCTCCGAGCAGCCCTAGCCGAACAACCTGAGCTGGCTACTGAGCTGCAAAAACTTCAGGAAGTGCTGGCTGCCATGCCCTATGCCCTGCCGGAAGTACCCGTTCCCACAGAGCTACGTTCGCAGGTGCTTAAGGCCGCACAGGTGCCTACCATTCGCCCCAGGTCTGGCCGACGCATCCTACCGATCGCCTTGAGTAGTGTCGCCGCGATCGCGGCTCTGGCTTTTGGGTTAGATAATTGGCGCTTGCGTGAGCAACTCGCCACAACTCAAGCACAGGTTGCCTCTCAAAAAGATCTAATTGCGATGCTGCAACAGCCAACGACCGAGTTAGTCACCCTCAAAAGCACAGATGAGATGGCTGCTGACGCAACGGGTAACGTTGTTGTCACCCCTGGAGATCAAGGCGTGATCGTCGCCCTGCAAAATCTGCCGCCTCTGCAAACGGGGCAGTACTACTACCTCTGGGTTGAAGAGAATGGCAAAAAAGTGGCCTGTGGCAAGTTCACCAGTACGGGCACAGGAAATGTCCTGGTTAAATTAGTCTTACCCACAGTCGCCACCTCAAAAAATCTGGCTATTACCGTCGAAAACTCGCCCCAAATGTCGGCCCCCCAAGGCCCCATGATTATGACGAGTACGCTTTAAGAAATTCTGGGATAAAAAGATTGGGGCAATTGGCCTAAAAGCTTGCAGGGTGAGTTTTTCTGGTTGATTATGCGGGCGATCGCGAAATTATTTGCCTGTAAAAATCACGAATTGGCTTGCTTCAAGTGATTAAATTCTGTAAAAGTGAAGCGAGGTTAGGAAAAGATTTTGATATGAAGCGAATTTGCGTTTTCAGTGGCTCGAACTTAGGGGCAAAGACCAGTTACGTGACCGCGACCCACGAGTTGGGCGAACTGTTAGCCCGCGAGGGTATCGGTTTGGTCTATGGTGGCGGCAACATCGGTCTCATGGGCATTTTGGCAGATGCCGCATTAGAAGCAGGCGGCGAAGTGATTGGGGTAATTCCTGAAACGCTGATTAACCGAGAGTTGGCCCACCGAGGCTTGACTGAGTTACACATCGTTCAGTCGTTACACGAGCGCCGCGCCAAAATGATGGAGTTGGCCGACGGGTTCATCGCTGTGCCAGGTGGCTACAACACGATTGAAGAATTTTGTGAGGTCTTGACGTGGGCGCAGTATGGGTTTCACCAAAAACCCTGTGGCTTGCTGAATATTGACGGTTACTTCTATCACCTGTTAGCGATGTTCAATCACGCAGTTGGGGAGCGGTTTATGCGGCCACACATGCGATCGCTCGTGCTTGAAGACTGGAACCCCCACGGCCTGCTAGAAAAACTCCTTGCTTATGAGCCAGTCACCATTCCAACACTAGCAAGTTTGGCAAATATTTAAGACATCTGCAATCGTGCCATATTTCTTTGACTACGCAGACCACAATTGAATTACAGCTATTCTTGAAGCTGGAAGGGCGTAATACCCCTTACTTGGAGGCAGTCCCTCCAGACCCTTTCCGACCCCATTCTTCGGGCGATTTCCAAACCTTATAAGAATTGGGTTTCCTTCCGCCTTAAGTTTCATCTTTGACTGAGGAAAAGGGGATAGGGTATACAGTCAGTTCTGAATGTGCGCCATTCCTGAGGGATCAGTGAATGCGTCAAAGCGAGGAATATGGGCGATAGCAGAAAAGAATCAACGATGCCGATTGGGATACATTTTGGACGTGAGATTTGCGGCAATTTAGAATCAGCTGCTCAGCGTGAATGGCTAGTTACAAACGGCATTGGCGGCTATGCTTCTGGCACGATCGCTGGCTTGTTAACGCGTCGCTACCACGGTTTGCTGGTTGCTGCCCTGAAGCCGCCGCTAGGTCGCACGCTGATGTTGACTAAACTCGACGAGTTGGCGCTCTACGACGGGCGCGTTTACCCGCTCCATACCAATCGTTGGGCAAATGGAACAGTTGGCCCGCATGGGTATGAACACATCGAACGCTTTTCGTTAGAAGGAACTATCCCTGTCTGGCGGTTTGCCTGTGCCGATGCCCTACTCGAAAAACGCATCTGGATGGCACCGGGGGAAAATACCACCTACATCCATTACCAGTTGGTGCGGGGCAGTCAACCGTTAAACTTGACCGCGAAAGCCCTGGTGAATTATCGCGACTATCACCACCAAACTCAGGCTCAAAACTGGCGTATGACGGTGGTGCCCCTTACTGAAGGCGTTTGTGTCTCAGCTTTTCCAGAAGCGGTGCAGTTTCAGATTCTCAGCGATCGCGCCGAGGTCACGCTCAACCACGAATGGTATTACGGCTTTGAGCTGGCGATCGAGCAACAACGCGGATTCGATGACCTTGAAGATCACCTCCACGTCGCCACGTTTCAAATCACACTGATGCCTGAAGAGACGGTGACGATTGTGGCCAGCACCGATACCCGCCCAAAGTTGGACGGAGTGACAACCCTCAAGGCTCGCCGCGCCTATGAACAAAAACTGTTGGGGCTATGGCGCAGTAGCCGCCCAGCCGAATCAAAAGAATCGTCATCCTTCACTAATCGGCTCGTCTTAGCGGCGGATCAATTTATCGTTAATCGCGCCACCCCCGATGATCCTCAAGGTAAAACCATCATTGCTGGCTATCCCTGGTTTAGCGATTGGGGCCGTGACACGATGATCAGCCTGCCGGGGTTAACCCTATGTACAGGTCGCCCCGAAATTGCGCGATCGATCCTCCGCACTTATGCCCGCCATGTGAGTGAGGGCATGTTACCCAATCGTTTCCCCGACCAAGGCGAAACGCCTGAATACAATACCGTTGATGCTACCCTCTGGTTTTTTGAAGCGATTCGCGCTTATCACGCGAGCAATGCTGATGAAGACTTGATTGCTGAGTTGTTTCCCGTGATGGCTGACATCATCGACTGGCACTGTCGCGGCACCCGCTACAATATCCATCTCGACCCTGCTGATGGGCTTCTATACGCCGGAGAAGAGGGTGTGCAACTCACCTGGATGGATGCCAAAGTAGGCGATTGGGTCGTGACCCCCCGAATTGGCAAACCCATCGAGGTTAACGCCCTCTGGTACAACGCCCTGCGAACGATCGCCCGGATTGCCAGAGAAGTGCGCCAACCCCACCAGGAATATGACGCGATTGCCGACCGGGCGCAGGCACGATTTGGCCGCTTTTGGAACGCTGAACTTGGCTATTGTTACGATGTGCTTGATGGCCCCAATGGGGATGACGCATCCTTACGTCCGAACCAAATTTTGGCTGTGTCTCTCCCTGATAGCCCCCTATCGTCAGCCCAACAGCGGAGTGTGGTCGAAATTTGTGGTCGTGCCCTGCTGACCTCCTACGGCTTGCGATCGCTCGCTTCCAACCAGCCTGACTACCGCGGCATTTACACCGGAAATCCTTTACAGCGCGATGGTGCTTATCATCAGGGCACCGTTTGGGGGTGGTTGTTAGGCCACTATGCGATCGCGCATCTTCGGGTGCATGGCAACCCCGCTAAAGCCCGTGAACTGTTGGAGCCAATGGTGCATCACCTCTATAGTCATGGTGTTGGCACGATGAGCGAAATTTTTGATGGGGATGCACCGATGCAACCGCGCGGCTGCATTGCCCAAGCCTGGACGGTTGCTGAAATTCTACGAGCCTGGTTACTGACTGAAACAACGCATCAATAAGAAAAAAAGCCTGATTTTGTCAGGCTTTTCGCTACTCTCTCATATTCATACCAAAAAGATTAAATTACTCTCCCAAACTGGGAAGCAGCCTACAGGTCGCCACCTCGTGCTGCCAGCAAGAAAATCACGATGGGGCCTGCAATCATAATCGCAGCAACCATGGTGAGCTGAATAATTGCTTCAAAGTTAATTCCACCGAGAAAATCAGTAACGAATCCCATTTCCCCTCCAAATGCGTGGCTCGAACCTAACGCTTTTTTGTCGTAGCATGACTGTAACGATTGCTAATTGTATCGGTCTATGTCCCCCTCTCCCTCAGAAAGTTTATAAAAGTTAAAAGTCGCGCAATTCCTTTCACCATGCGACTTCTACCAGTGCTGATGATCTTCTATCAAAGGTTTTGTAACTAAATGGCAACCTGGCAATGTGTCAAAAACTGTGGTGCGTGTTGTCACCTCGACCCCCGCGATCGCCCCGATTTAGAAGACTATCTTGAGGGCGAAGAGTTAGCGCTGTATCTCAGCCTGGTTGGTGAAGATGGCTGGTGCATTCACTTTGACCACAGCAGCCGAGAATGCAGCGTTTACGCGAACCGTCCTCGCTTTTGTCGCGTTACGGCTGAGTCCTTTACTGAGATGTATGAGATTGAGCCTGAAGAGTTAAACGACTTTGCAATTGATTGTTGCCGCCAGCAGATCGAAGGGGTCTATGGCGATCGCAGCTTAGAGATGTTGCGATTTGATCGAGCCGTTGGAATTTAGTTGCCATTTTCCCCAGAGTTTCCGATACTGAAGAATAATGAAAGGAAAATGAAATAAGCTGCATGAATGTAGACGTTTCTGTCGAATCTTTATCCCCCCACGTTGAAGCTGACTTAAGCCCCGTAGAGGCCGTGATTGATTCCAACCAGGAGGCTGCGTCCTCAGTTCTAGTACAAGAGGCGATCGTCGAGTCAAATAGCGATACAACAGCCGCTTCGCATCAACGCTGGCAATTTTGGCAAGTTTTCAGCTCAACCTTCCTCACCATCTTTTTGGCAGAGTTAGGCGATAAAACCCAGGTTTCAACCCTGCTATTGAGTGCTGAGTTTCATAATCCTTGGGTTATTTTCGCAGGGTCGGCTTTAGCCCTAATTGCAACCAGTTTACTTGGCGTTTTGGTTGGGCGTTGGCTAGCCAGCCACATTTCTCCTGCGCTGCTCGACAAAGCGGCGGGTGTGATTATGGCGCTGATCTCGGTTTGGCTTCTTCTAGAGGTGATTCAAGGCTAGTCAGAGCCGGTAAGTTACACGCACCTACCTGCGTGGATTGATCAAGATTGCAAGCAGATTCAGCAAGAGGGGATATGGACTGGCACTTGTTAGGTTTGACATTCATCACTGTTTTTATTTCTGAGTTAGGCGACAAAAGCCAAATTGCCGCGATCGCTTTGAGTGGTAATACCAAATCTCACACAGGCGTTTTCTTTGGTACGGCGGCGGCTTTGCTTTTAGCCAGCTTTTTGGGGGTTTTACTCGGTGAGGGCACTGCGCATCTGTTACCCGCACGTGTAATCAAAATTGTGGCGGCGATTGGTTTTGCCGTTTTAGCAGCCCGTCTGCTGTTCTTTAACGAAGCGTCGATCACCAACGTCGAAGAAGAAGCTTAAATTCTGAAATATCTCCAGCTCAAAGACTGATACTCTCCCCAATTGACGTTTCCTGGCTCACCAGTCAGAGCCACCTCGTTTTAGAATGTAAACGCAACTCTAGCCTGGAAACGTATGGCGGCTAACGTCGAGATTTATACCTGGAGCACTTGCCCCTTCTGCATTCGGGCAAAAGCATTGTTGGATCGTAAAGGTGTTGAATACACCGAATATTGTATTGATGGTGATGAAGCAGCCCGAGCTGTCATGGCAAAACGGGCAAATGGTCGGCGCAGCTTGCCCCAGATTTTCATCAACGATCGCCATGTCGGTGGGTGTGACGACCTCCACGCACTCAATGCCGAAGGCAATCTAGACAGCCTCTTGCAAGCGTGAGGCACTGGCCTTTGCTGAATTTGGCAGACGATTTGTTTTCGTCCTCTGTGTCACCCCTCACAACTCCCTTTTTTTCACCATGAAATTTGCTTTCATTATTGACCCGATCGAGCGGTTAGATCCTGGGCACGACACGAGCGTGGCGCTAATGGAAGCGGCACAACAGTTAGGGCACGAAATTTGGATCACGCAGGCCGAGCAGCTTGGCGTGATTCAAGGCAAAGCCGTTGCCCCTCTGCAAGCGGTTTCGTTGACTCCGGTGCAGTTGGTTGATGGCAAGTGGGTCGCCACTCCCGACTGGTTTCAATTGGGCGATCGCCAACTCCGTCCCTTAGAAGAGATGGATGCGGTTTTTATGCGAACTGATCCGCCTGTGACGGTGCCCTATCTCTACGCAACATACATTCTGGATTACATTGATTCCGCTAAAACGTTGGTGGTCAACTCACCTCAAGGGATTCGGGCCGCTAACGAAAAAATGTATGCGTTGCAGTTCACGCAGGCTATCCCTGAGACGATTGTGACTCAGAATAAGCAAGTGATTCGTGAGTTTGTTGAGCAAAAAGGGGCAGCCGTGCTGAAGCCGCTTGGCGGTAAGGCGGGTGAAGGAATCTTGTTTTTAGAACCGGGCGATCGCAACTTCAACTCGATGGTGGAGATCAGCACCTACCAGGGCAAAGTTCCGGTGATGGTGCAGACGTACCTACCAGAGGCTAAAGCGGGCGATAAGCGGATTATTTTGCTGAACGGGCAACCGATTGGAGCCGTCAACCGGATCCCGACGGGGCAGGAGTTTCGCGGCAACATGGCGGTGGGTGGTAGGGTCGCCCAGGTTGATATCACAGCCCGTGAGTTAGAGATTTGCACTCAACTTGCGCCCACGCTTCAACGCGATGGCTTGATCTTCGTTGGCATTGATGTGATTGGTGGTTACCTGACTGAGGTGAATGTCACAAGCCCCACCGGGATCAGGGAAATTGACCGATTAAATAATGTCAGCCTCGGCAAGCAGGTCATTGAGTGGATCGTGGCGGCACGCAGTCAGGCGTAGCTGTCATCCTGTCCCGTTGTTTCCCCCCCAAGCGAGCAAGTAGCCTAAAGCCCCCTCAATGCTACTTGCTCACTTTCGTTGGGGTGGGTAACACACAACCCATGTATTAAAACTAACCACTTTCACCCGGTTGATGGGTAAAGTGCCTGTAAAGACACCGTAATAAGTCTGTGAGTTTTTCCTTCGCTTCCGTGAATCTTGTTGGTATTAAATATTACACGACACGCTTTTGGACAGGGAGAGTTGACCTCAAACTGTTGCGCGATCGCCACCAAAACACCAAAAAAAGCTCCCCAGCGAGCAAGGGGAGCGGTGATTGCTTAAATTCTGTTAGTCGGGGAGTCTACCTAGCTAACGTATTCAACACCCCGGTAAGTTAACTTCAGGTTTGACCGTTGAGCGACCACTGTCGTTGGCAAATGAAGCACAGCTCCCCGATAATTACCAATCGCCTGCGTACCTGGTTGTGGCGTTTCAGTCGAGTTGGGTTGGTAAGGTTGACCAAGGAAGGTAAGAGTCATGGGGCTTTCTCCTGAATCAGTGGGAGGCATTTGCTTGATGAACTTAATCATGCGGCATTACCTTGTTTAACTTGGTGATGAAAACCCTTAGCTATGTGTGAAATACAGCACGTCTTCAGGTGACTGCGATCGCTTAGACCAGTAGATTTGAATCAATGTCTCCCATGACCTGAATCACACGGAGTGGTGATCTCAGTCATAACTACCCCCTGTTGTTGCCTGCTCAAACACGAAACGCTCGCTAGAGACAGGCAAAACGCTTACCCAGCGAGAACTTTCATAACCAAAGTATCTAAATTAGAAACCAAGTCAGCATGATGCTAAGGGTAGAGATCTAAACCAGCAATGTTGCCAATTCAAGAGAATTCCCCCTCCCCGGCATTACTTTACGCCAAAACTCTTTGCCCGATGCCAAACTGTTTTTGCTCTTTGAGGTAATCAAGCAAAACAGAAGCGAAAGGCTACTAAGGGGCAAACCTGACATACCTGCCGGGTCACTGCTGACTTCTAGAGCGGTAAATTCCAACACTGAGCAGCAAAACGGGGAGTAAACCCACGACAACGATCGCCAATGCCGGGCCCGCCGCTTCTGCCAAGCGCTCATCCGATGCTAAGTTATAAACCCGCACAGCTAAGGTATCAAAGTCAAAGGGGCGCACAATCAGTGTGGCGGGCAACTCTTTCATCACATCGACAAACACCAGCGTCGCGGCTGTCAGTAAGCCCCCTCGAATCAGGGGCGTGTGAATTCGCCATAGCGTGCTAAACGGACTGTGACCCAGACTGCGTGCCGCATCATCTAGGCTTGGCTTAATTCCAGTCAGGGAAGCGTCAACTGAGCTAAAAGAAACCGCTAAAAAACGCACCAGGTAGGCATAGACCAGCGCGGTGATGGTGCCGCTCAAGAGCAACCCTGTCGAAATGTTGAAGGTCGATCGCATCCAGGCATCAACGGCGTTATCCAACGCTCCCAACGGCACCAAGATGCCCACCGCAATCACAGAACCCGGCACAGCATAACCCATTGAAGCAATTTGGGTGGCTAAACGCACGCTCCAGCGCGGGTATAGCCGCAAACCATAGGCAAGAATCAAAGCAATCAGCACCGCGATCGCCCCTGTCAGCAATGCTAACGTCAGACTATTGGTGGCAAAGCTCCAGAAGCGATCGTCAAAATTGGTTTCAACATCATCCAGCGCAAGTTTGAGTAACACCCCCGCAGGCACCCAAAAGCCCAACAGCACAGGGAGCAAACAGGCAAAGAAAGCCGCGATCGCTGGCAACATGCCCAGACGATACTTGTGTAATTGCTGAGTTCGGTTTGCGGTTTGATAGAACCGTGCCCGACCTCGTGACCACCGCTCTAAAACGAGCAGCACCAAAACAAATAACAGCAGCACTGCCGCCAGTTGAGTCGCTGCGGGTAGGTTGCCCAAACTAAACCAGGTGCGGTAGATGCCAGTTGTGAAGGTATCCACTGAGAAAAATTGCACCGTCCCAAAGTCGTTGAGCGTCTCCATCAGCGCTAGTGAAAGACCCGCCGCGATCGACGGACGCGCCAAAGGCAAAGCAATGCGCCAAAAACTCTGCCACGGTGTGCAACCTAAACTTCGACTCGCCTCCGACAGACAAACGGACTGTGCCAAAAACGTCGATCGCGCCAACAGATAGACATAGGGATACAGCACCAGCGTCAGCATGAGGATAGCACCCGGCAGCGATCGCACATTTGGAAACCAGTAATCGGTCGCAGACTGCCAACTAAACTGCTGCCTCAGCCAGCCCTGCACAGGTCCGTAATAAGCCAATAAATCCGTGTAGACGTAGGCTAATAGATACGCCGGAGCCGCCAGGGGTAACAACAAGGCCCATTCAAACAGCCGCCCCCCCGGAAATCGACACATCGTTACAAGCCAAGCCGTGCCTGTACCAATCAGCGCTGTGCCCAACCCCACCCCCAGCATCAACCATAAGGAGTTGGTGATGTAAGTACTTAAAACTGTTTTAACCAGGTCTTGCCACACCTGGCCCGCATCCACAAAAACACCCCGCAAAATGATCAAAACTGGGGCAGCAATAAGCAGGGCGATCGCCCCAATCAGCAGCAACCAACTGCTTTGACTAAATTTTGCAACTGTTTTGGTGAAGCTAGCATTCGCAATCTGCATTTCAACAAGCGCTTAAGACCTTTTGCCATCACCACCCTACTACTAAGCGGTCTGTTGTTGCATCTGATCCTCAAGAAACCTACAAACTCCAAAACTCACCAAGCCACCCTCCTTCACTCCCCCACTCCCCCACTCCCAACATCACCCAGATGTCAGCCGCCTCATGCATTGATGCTATTCTCAATAAGCTAGCCTCAAACGCAACTTCAGTAGCATCGATTTTCAATGTCTCAGCCAATCATCCTACAGGTCGAGAACCTCACCCGCCAATTTGCCGGAACCGCTCAACCAGCCGTTTCAAACGTTGGCCTGCAACTTAGACAAGGCGACATCCTTAGCTTGCTTGGCCCCTCTGGCTGCGGAAAAACTACATTACTGCGCCTCATCGCCGGATTTGAGAAACCAGATAGTGGCACTGTCCAAATTGCCAATGAAACAGTTGCAGGTAACGGCTTCTGGCACCCTCCAGAGCGACGCGATGTTGGCATGGTCTTTCAAGATTACGCGCTGTTCCCCCACTTAACTGTCGCTCAAAACATCGGCTTTGGCCTCAAAGCTCGCCGCCGATCGCCCCAGCAAGAGCGGGACATGGTGAAAGGCGCGATCGCTCTGGTCGGGTTGTCGGGTTTTGAACAACGCTATCCCCATGAGTTGTCGGGTGGGCAACAACAACGGGTCGCGTTGGCCCGCGCTTTGGCTCCCCAGCCTTCCTTGATCTTGTTGGATGAACCACTTAGCAATTTAGACGTGCAAGTGCGGTTACGCTTACGGCAAGAAGTGCGGGAGATCCTCAAAAAAACGGATACATCGGCTGTTTTTGTGACGCACGACCAGGAAGAAGCCCTCTCCATCTCTGACTGGATAGCTGTCATGCGATCGGGCAAAATTGAGCAATTTGGCTCCCCTGAAACACTCTACCAACAGCCTGCCTCTCGGTTTGTGGCTGAGTTTGTCGCACAAGCAAACTTTATTCCGGCGACGTTTGATGGGCTCTACTGGCAAACTGAGATTGGCAAATTCCAGCCAAATGTTTCTGCACCAGAAAGCTTGATGCCGTCTGCTCAAGCTGATCTGATGATTCGGCAAGAAGATCTAGAACTGGTTGCCGACGAGAGTGGAAATTTACTTGTGGGCGATCGCCAATTTCTAGGGCGCGACTATCTTTACAACTTGATTGCTCCTTCTGGTTTAACGCTCCGCGCCCGCAGTGCGGTTGCAAAACCAATGGAGATTGGAGTCAAAGTGCAGGTTCACCTCACAGGCTCTGCAATCCAGCTTTTTCCGGCTGAACGCTAATACGTCCCAAACAAAATCGCGATCGCACCCACTAATCAGGATGCGATCGCGATGACTAACGATTCATCAAAAATCGGTGTGTTCCGTTTGAGCAATTCGCAGTCGCTCTAGCACTTCAGGCACCGCGATCGCGCCCAATTCGCCAGCAGCCCGTGTACGAATGCTGAGTGCGTTGGCTTCAACCTCTTTCGCACCGACAACACTCATCACAGGGATTTTGTCTTTCTCGGCGTTGCGAATCAGTTTACCAAGGCGATCGCCACTGGTATCGACTTCGGCACGCACACCCAGAGCCAGCATCTTGCTCACTACTTCTCTGGCAAACGGTAACTGCTCCTCACCTACAGGCAACAGGCGCACCTGCACGGGAGCCAACCAGAAGGGAAAATCTCCGGCGTACTCTTCGATCAAAATGCCAATCAGCCGTTCAAGCGAACCAAATGGCGCGCGGTGAATCATGACGGGGCGTTGACGGGTGCCGTCTTCGGCCACGTACTCTAACTCAAACCGTTCTGGCAAGTTATAGTCAACCTGCACAGTTCCCAGTTGCCACTCCCGCTCCAGTGCGTCCTGGAAGATGAAATCAAGCTTAGGACCATAGAATGCCGCCTCACCGACCCCTTCAAAGGTTGGTAGCCCCAACGTTTCGGCAGCCTTACGAATGGCAAACTCCGCCTTGTTCCACGCATCATCGGAGCCGATGTACTTGTCTAACGCGGGATCGCGGAAACTGAGGCGAGCGCGGAAATTCTTGAGTTGCAAACTCTTGAAGACCGTCAAGATTAGATCCACCACTTTGAGAAATTCATCCTCAAGTTGGTCAGGTGTGACAAACAGGTGAGAGTCATCAACCGTGAAGCCTCGTACACGAGTCAAGCCACCCAGTTCGCCCGATTGTTCATAGCGGTAGACGGTGCCAAACTCTGCTAACCGCATCGGCAACTCACGATAAGAGCGCAACTCACTCTTATAGATCTGAATGTGGAAGGGACAGTTCATCGGCTTCAGCGCAAACCCCTGCTCAAGCAAGCGGGCTGCATCATCCTCAGCCATCATCGGAAACATATCTTCTTTGTAGTTTTGCCAGTGACCCGAAATCTTAAACAGGTCAACCCGCCCAATATGAGGAGTCACAACTGGCAAGTAACCCCGCTTGAGTTGCTCTTGCTTGAGGAAATCTTCGAGGGTCGATCGCAAGACCGTTCCCTTTGGAGTCCACAGTGGCAAACCAGGCCCAACCGGGTCAGCAAAGATAAACAAACCCAGCTCTTTACCCAGTTTGCGGTGGTCGCGACGCAGCGCTTCCTCTTTACGGCGTTTGTACTCAGCAAGCTGCTCCGGCGACTCCCAGGCAGTGCCATAAATGCGTTGCAACTGAGCTTTGGTTTCATCTCCGCGCCAGTAAGCACCCGCAACCGTTTCTAACTCGAACGCATCGGGGTTAATATCTCCCGTAGTCTCAACGTGAGGCCCCGCACACAGATCCCACCACGCTTCGCCCAGGTGGTAGATCGTGATTGGATCACCCTTAATATCGGCCAAAATTTCGAGTTTATACGGCTCGTTAATCGCCTTAATCCGCCGTTCGGCCTCTTCGCGCGTTACTTCTTCGCGAATTACAGGCAACTTGCGCTTGATGATTTTCACCATCTCTTTCTTGATGGCTTTCAAATCCTTCTCGGTAAACGGCTCTGGACTATCAAAGTCATAGTAAAAGCCATTCTCAATCCAGGGACCAATCGTGACTTGCGCCTTTGGAAACAGCTTTTGAACCGCCATCGCCATGATGTGCGAGGTGGTGTGGCGAATTTTTTTTAACGGCTCTGAAGCACTGGTTTTAGGTAAATGAATCTTTTCAGGCGGATTTTGCTCGTTATTTTCAGCATTCTCAGCAGACATGGGACAACTCCAAAAATGTTGGGACAAACAGCGATCGCGAATGATTTGGGGGCGCTTAGAGCTGCCCCTCGCTAGTTCGCGTTCTGCGACTCACATTTCTCTGCGTAGACAATAACCGGAGTTCCCAAACAACCATGAACCCAAACTTTAGCTAAATGACTTCTCAGTTTAACGCACTGCCATGATCTCAAAGCTTGAACTGTGTAGGAGGCAGCTGACAAATTTTGCTCCCACGACCTGCAACTTACAAGTTGCAAAAACCAACGATCGATTCAGCTGATGATGAACGGTGCTTACTTTATTTTAACGAGTTAATGAGCAATCAAACGGAGTAATTGAGCAGCGATGGGGAAACAGGTTCAATCATTCTTAAGAATTGTAAAGAATATTAAAAGACGCTAAGATAAACTGAGAACAGAACGTTAATCTAGGTTGTACTTAGGGGCACAATGATTCCGTCAAACTCTGAATCTGATCTACTAAAGAGCCTGCTGGAACCGCTTTTAGACGACTTTCAGTACTGGTTTGAGCGATCGCGCACTTTATTAGAAGAAAATGAGATTGCGTTTATGGATTCAGAGCAGCAAGCGGATTTGTTAGCTCGTGTTCTTTCGGCTCAACAAGAAGTCGCTACCGTGCAATCGTTGTTTAAGCTGACTGACAAGCAAGTAGGGGTAGATACTGCAGTCATGGCATCCTGGCATCGCCTGGTGCATGAGTGTTGGCAAGTGGCTCATCGCTTTCGGCAAGAGCAAGCAAGCTGGGGAGGTTAGAACTCTGTTAAAAATTTTTCAGAGGGTTGAAAATCCTGGAAAAATAACTCAAGATTACCCCTAACTTTCAGCGCAAAGTTGGCTGACCTACTAGAGTTTCCGAGATGAATCTGCGAAACTGCTAATTAAGAGAGAGTTATCAAATCTAAAGTTGAGTCTTAGGTTAGGACGGGTACGCTTGAGTTAAAAGTTATCTTGTTAGTGATTAAGATTTTCGTTCTAAAGTTTTTACCAACCAAAGTTTATTTAACGCTGAGGAAATCTCTATGTTACTGCACCTGCTTTACGTTATCGCCTTTACCATTCTGGCGGTTTTGGCAGTTGGTAACTTGATCCGAAACTTGATGACTCTGGGTTTTGAGTCGCAGCGTGCAGGCATGGGCAACTCACCTAACTCTGGTCGTAAGCGGATGCCATCTCATCCTGAGTTGTTAGACGCAAAGGGTAATGTGATCGATGAGCCGCTTTTAGTGATGCGTTCAATGAGTGTTGAGGATGCTCGTGAGCGCTTAGATGCGATTTTTGAAGCGTCTCCCAGCCCTTCTAATGAAACGCGGGAAGAATCCTAGCTGCATTGCTTGGTGACGCATGGTTGAAGATAAAAGCGATCAAAATCAACCGGCAGACTTAGCTGAATCGGCTAAATCAGATTTACGCCACTTTGACATGGCTGAGGGCATTCTCCAACTTCGCGATGCGATGATGAGCGGTTGGGGAAAGCTACCTTTTGTTCCGTGGGTGGTGCGATCGCTCACGGATTGGTTTTCGGTGAGTGAGGCGCAGGTTGAAGAGATTTTGAAGCAGGTTCGCTCGGAGCTACCAACGACGGAGGCGCTACTGGTTGGCAAGCCCCAGGCGGGTAAAAGCTCGATTGTTCGTGGTTTAACGGGTGTTTCAGCCGAGATTGTGGGGCAGGGGTTCAAGCCTCATACACGCCACACCCAGCAGTACGCTTATCCCGTGGATGACCTGCCCCTCTTGCTCTTCACTGACACCGTTGGCCTGGGTGACATCACCCGCGACACGCCCATTATGGTTGAAGAACTGTTAGGCGAGCTGAGTCAACGCGACGAAAAGCCTAAAGCTCAAGTCATTATTTTAACGATCAAAATTACCGATTTTGCGACGGATACTCTGCATCAAATCGCTAGCCAGATTCGCAAAAGTTACCCTCAAGTGCCGTGTCTACTGGCAGTGACTTGCCTGCACGAAGTCTATCCCCCGGAGGTAGATAACCACCCGCCCTACCCGCCTGAGCTGGAGCCAATTGAGCGTGCCTTCACAGCAATTCAACAATCCTTTGCGGGGCTGTTCGATCGCGCGGTGTTGCTCGACTTTACCTTAGAGGGAGATGGGTTTGAGCCAACCTTTTATGGTCTAGAAATGTTGGTCAACAGTCTGGCTGAGCTTTTGCCTGACGCAGAAGCGGAGGCGATGCAGCAGTTACTCAAGGGTGAGCCGGGGAAACAACTCAGTGATGTCTATCGCGAGGCAGGCAGGCGGTATATTTTGCCTTTTGCGATTATGGCAGCCGGACTTGCGGCTGTGCCCTTACCCTTTGCTACGATGCCTGTTTTGACCGCCCTGCAAATCTCAATGGTGGGGTTATTGGGCAAACTGTATGGGCAAACGATTAGCCCTTCCCAAGCCGGGGGTATTGTCACCGCGATCGCAGGTGGATTTTTAGCGCAGGCGATCGGCCGCGAATTGGTGAAGTTCATTCCAGGTTTAGGCAGTATTATTGCAGCGTCTTGGGCTGGGGCTTACACTTGGGCTTTAGGCGAGGCCGCTTGTGTCTACTTTGGTGACTTAATGGGCGGTACAAAACCAGATGCCCAAAAAATTCAAGCGGTGATGCGTGAGTCCTTTGACGCTGCAAAAGAACGTTTTCGTCAGCGTTAGACTCATTTCCACAGCTATCGGTGGCGATCGCAGTCAGCTCCACCCAACGCCCTATAAATCATTTAGGCGGCTTGAAAGCGGGGATTTTGCTTCAACTCGCTTAGTTGAAAACTCTGCGCCCATTGAATCAGAGCATCTGCTAAAACGTCTTCTTGAGGCTGCAACAGCAACGCCGTGTATTGTGATTTTTGCTTAACAACCAGGGCACAATACGCTTCTCCGCGAATCGTTGCATGCTGAAACCCTTCTACTCGCAAAGAAGACATTAACAGCGATCGCAAACCTAAAGCCTGAAAAATTGTCTGTACCCAGCACATGTTAGCGGCCTCAGAGGTGATGAAATATTCTTTGGGCAATCCATTTAAATCAAAAACAGCAGCACCCACAATCATGTCTGTGTATTGCATGGGTGTCTCCAACGTGGAAGCAATAAATGAGGTGTCAACAGGAGCAAAAGTAGACATTGATAACAGCCAACAAACATTGTAATGGCAGAACTTGGTGGATCATGCAAAAGTGCAGTAGCCATCCAAATTGAATAAACAAAATGATGATGAGCAAAGTAATCGTTATGGAGTGTGTACCACAGATTCATCTGCTTCAGTAAGTGGAGCGGCACCCCTTAACTCTCAGTTTAAGAAATCCTTGCGGTTCCAACGACCGTGTAATCGCTCATAGGTGCGATCTCTAAACTTAAATAGGGAAACGTTGAGGTGGTAAATGCTCGGAAAAATTATGAACACCAGATAAATTAGCAATTCATTCTCTACTGGGGGAATGAAGCATAGGTTTAGAGTATTGCCCGCTTGTTAAATCACCTCAAAAAAATTTAGGGTAAACTGGCTCACTTCACGATTTTTAAATTCGTTCTAAATGGAATCGAAAGAATGCCCAAGCCATTTAAGCGTAGGATGTAAACGAACTACTGCCAATTTTAGTGACTGTTAAAGCTTTCAATGAGTAACTTCTGCATTTGCGACGGGGATCTTTCCACCTCTGATCTTGAAGCCTACTTAAGTGCTGCAACGATCGCCGTAGATACTGAAACAATGGGGCTGCTACCCCACCGCGATCGCCTCTGTCTAGTGCAACTTTGTGATGAGCGCGATCGGGTAACTGTTGTTCGGATTGAGCGCGGTCAACGAGAAGCCCCTCATCTTAAGCAACTGCTTGAAGCCGAGACAATTCTCAAGATCTTTCACTTTGCCCGGTTTGACGTCGCGACGTTGCAACATCATCTAGGGATTTATGTAAAACCCTTGTTTTGCACCAAGATTGCCAGCAAACTCGCACGTACCTACACACCCAAGCATGGGTTAAAAGATTTGCTGGTCGAACTTGAGCAGGTTGAGTTAGACAAAACAGCCCAAAGCTCTGACTGGGGCAACGCGGCTAATCTCAGTGATGACCAACTGCGGTATGCAGCCAACGATGTGCGCTACCTGATCAGCGCGCACCAAAAACTAATCACCATGCTCAAGCGCGAAGAACGATGGGAACTGGCGCAGCAGTGCTTTGAATGTATACCTGTGTTTGCAGCGTTAGACTTGATGCAATATCAAGGAATTTTTGAACACTAGCCTAACGCTTTACCATTCGTGAGCAGGCACTCGGCGGCGATCGCTATGGGCTACCTGATGTTTAGAGTGAGGAACCCGCATACTCGGTTGAGCCGAAGCCTGCAACTGCTCTCGCTGCGTCAACAGCTGCAAACCCGCAATTACCGCATCACGTACGATCGGCTCATTTTCAGATCGAAGCATTAACCGGAAGTAGTCTCTCAGCTCTTTCCGCTGGGGGTGCGATGCTTCTAAATTGATCGCGATCGCGATCAACTGCCTGACAGCAATCAAGCGCTTTAGCGCTTCGCGATGGGTTAAATCATTAACGAGATCCGCTGAATCAGGCTGCTTTGAATGAGCCTGATGATCGAGTAAATGCCGTATAAGTAGAAAAATAACTCCAACGGTTCCAGCCCCTTGTAGCAAAGAGCCAATCGCAATCCAAGCATTTGAAGACTCAACCCAAATTGAAGCGGCTAAATAGGTTGAGAAGCTGACTAACCCACCACTCGCGATCGCCAGAGACACAGGATTGTTGAAACGATTGAATTGTTTCAACAACACAGATGGGTACTCGATTTGACGCTTTTGGTAGTGGCGTAAAAACAACACCACAGCCACCCCAACGCCTGTCGCCAGCACTAAGCGACCATTCCAAAACATAAGTGTCATCGCACCAACAGACACTAACAACCAATTGTTTGAGCGACCGAGCCACTGCTGGGGGAGCTGGTTTTTAGCAGCCACAATAATCTCTCGCAAAGGAATTGTTTGCACCGCACTGCGGACATAGTGCCAGTCAAATTCGGTCGAAGAAGCCTTTACCACGGTCGAGTTTTAAGAACGCTGAGTTTGGACAACAGATACATCTAAGGATACAGCGTGCGCGAGATTTGAGTCATGTTTTACTTAAAATAAAGAATCCTAAAAAAATATCAGTCGGAAAGACTTGATTTCCGTTTCTACGGCAGTCCTAGCTGATGTGTGAAATGAGTGCAATGGTGGGCAAGCACCGCTAGTGCAGGCTAGCAGGAGTGACTGACCAGCTTAGATGACTTGATCAAACCCTTTAAACTTCCAGACAAAAGGCTTGGCAAAGGTGCGGTTGAAGTAGTCAATGAAGCTCAAGATCTGCTGCTCTAAATCAGCTGTGG
>DVDV01000142.1 GCA_015296075.1 Leptolyngbyaceae cyanobacterium M33_DOE_097
AACAGAATAGACACTGACAGAGCATCAACTTTGAACTGGATTTAGTTACAGAAAAGTAGATACATTGCTGTATCTAGAAAACTAAGCTGCTTGGAAAAAGAAGACTGACCCCTTGACACCCCCACGGCTTCATAGTCGACCAAGCTCACTGGACGCAGATAACCATGAAAACTCAACCGACCAAATTTAGCGTTCCGATGCAGCGCATGATTAGGCGTCGTAGGCTGCTATTACACCTCAAACTCCGGCTGGTTCGGAGCGATTTTGATGGTCCAAGTCCCCTTCTGGCTGAAAGTGCGAGCGGTCGCGAAAGTATCTTCCATAAACTGAAAGTACACGATCTTCCCGTTGCGCACCTTTGCGTGGATCGAGAACGGTGAGGTCACCGCCTTGCTCAGCGAGACCGAGCGGTACGTGAACCTGCCAAACACAGCAACATTCTCGCCTTCACCGAAGAGGGCGGTAACGGTGAAGTCCTCATGTGTCCACCATTTCGCAACCCCGGAGAACGTATCGATGAACGCTTGGGGACCTTTAGAGGTTCCCGTCCAAGGCAAGATTTGCTTTAGTTCAGGGTTGTCGAAATTCAGGGAAATGTATGTTGCGTCCTCCGCAACGAGCCGACGGGCCGCCGCCTCGACCTTTTCGATTGCCGTATTCGCCAGAAACTCTTTGATCACTTCGGTTGGTTGGGTACTCATGGTAACGATTCCTTTCTTTAGTTTTGTGGTGGTGAGGTAGAAAACACTTTGGACATCATCAATGCCTAAGTTCTCTTTGTCTTAGTTCACTTGAGTGTAGTCAGTTCCAACACTCGACTTCTTGCAGATTCCTATGGAGTTTCTGATGAATTTAGCGAACCGATTTCAGTGTTGCTTTAGTAAGTCGCTTGAAGTGCTGTATCAAACATTTCGCACTGCGATCGACTATTGCGCTACAAACCCACCATCTACCATCAACGTTTCACCTGTTGTGAACGATGCCAGGTCAGATGATAAAAACAGGATTGCATTTGCAGCTTCAAGCGGTGTGCCAATTCGTCCGATTGGGTGGAGTCCTGTTATGTAAGCTTTGACCTCATCCTGCCCACCTGTCGCTACTTCAAACATCTCTGTTTCGATTACCGCTGGTGCCACGACATTGATGCGAATCCCCGCTTTGGCATATTGAAGCGCAGCCGCTTTTGTTAAACCGATGACTGCACTTTTACTCGCGGTGTAGAGGGGAAAGGTCGGAAGTGCAACGACTCCATTCGCAGATGCCGTGTTGACGATCGAACCACCTCCCTGTTTCAACATCTGAGCGATTTCATATTTCATCGACAACCAGATGCCTTTGACATTGACGTTCATTGTGCGGTCATATTCCGCTTCTGTTTGCTCAATCAAAGAGGGATTTTCGCCGATCGTTCCTGCATTGTTAGAAGCAATATCCAATCGACCAAAAACGTTAACCGCTTTATCAACCATTGCTTGAACATCGGCTTCTTTCGTGACATCTGCTTGCACAAAAATCGCCTCTCCGCCAGCTTCCTGAATCAATCGAACCGTTTCTTCACCTTCATCAATTCGACGACCCACCACCACTACCTTTGCTTGTTGTTTGGCATAAGCGATCGCGGTTGCTCGACCAATTCCCGATGTGCCTCCGGTGACTAACGCCACTTTATCTTGTAGAATCATTCTGTTTCTCCTGTTTTAATTTCATCAGTTTGTATCGGGTAAGTTTGTCTCAGCAACTCAGTGACTTCTTGCGCGATCGCAATCAGGGCATGATTAACTGAGGAGTCGCGAAGAGAATCAGTCTGAGGTGTACCTTCATGCCTAAAATCATTCTTGCCTTGTACTAGTAAACGTGTCATAGAATTATCCTCAATTAAATACTGATTTGTGATTGACTAAATCAATACGCAGGAATTCAGTTGTTGGCATGGTTCAAAAAGCGGTAATTTTGTTCAGCAGAATAGGCAAAGTCTAGCTATCAAAATTTGATAGCTCATAGCACTCACAGACAAGTCAGATATGAATTGGGAGCAAAGATCGGGGAACTTAATGACTTGCAGCAATCATGGCTGCCATCAACTCCGTCGTGTTCCGGTGCCCGATATACCGACTTCCATTGATAAACAGGGCTGGGGCAGTCGTTACTCCACTGTCTATTCCGCCTTTGATATCTTCGTTGATGCGATCGACATGCACTTGTTTAGACAACTCTTTGAGAAATTGAGGAATGTCAAGCCCTAAATCATTGGCGTACTCGACAAGATAACCGTCCTCCAACCTTTGTTGATGGTCAAATAAAGTATCGCTCATCAGCCAAAACTTTCCTTGAGCGGCGGCGGCAACGGCTGCTTGGGCTGCCCGTCGAGCATGGGGATGAATTTGTATTTGCGGAAAATGACGGAAGATGAAGCATAAATAATCTTCTCCAAAAGCAGTACTAAGCTCTCGTTTGATCGCTTTAATCAACTTGTAAACGTCTGCACTTCTAGGGCATTGATAGTCTCCATACATCACCAGCACGACTCTTGCACTTAGCACACCTTGCATCCAATCTTGAGTTGAAGGTAGTACAAGTAAAGAACTGTCGCTACGATCGTCGCTCATCTTTCTACATTCGTATCAGACAGGAAATCTTGCAATTAACTTACTCGATCACTTGACTACATTTCTATTTGCATAAGTTAAATATAGGAGATTATCTTGAAGCCGTCGCCTATAGCAAGTTGAAATTTTTACAGTACAAATTGATAGAGTAACCATGCGATCGCGGAGTAGAAGGTTGGCTATAACTTAAGTTAGAAATGGGTACACTGATTTGTTTGAGAGTACATCTGAAAACGTCGCGAATGCTTACGATTCAATAAATACAATGCATAAAAGCAGTTCGTCTAGATTAAATTTAAACTGGATGAATTGCTCAATTTATAGTTGAACTTTAGTTACTAGCAGTGCGACCAAATAGAATGAGTTAACACCACATCGGGGTTGCGTTGAAACGCCGCATCACATTTCACCGCGAAGTCATTTCCAGCTTCATCAGGTGTGAGTAGAATCCGAACATCAGCAATGAGATGAGCAATCACCTCGGAGATAATAGGCTCATCCGAGTGGATTAACCCATCAATTTGCATAATCAATTCTGAAAGGTGATGCACCCAGGCAAATTGATCGTGATTGATCACCAGTTGCAGCAATTCACCTTTAGAAACCCGTCCGCGCACTTGTTCGTAACGAATACGCTCTGTATCCAACAACAGTTTATGCAGATGCAATAACTTGATGCGGATATCGGTCAATCGAGGCTCTATCTTTGAGTAATCCGACTGCATTTCGTGACCAAAAACTGCATCGACTGGTTTTGGACTTAGTGAAGCAACGGGAACAGACTTATTTAGATTGGTTGGAAAAGGCGATACGTGCTATTCACACGCTGCGCGATCGCAACAATCCGTAGTCATGAACGTCAGCGTCGCGATGCCGGAGTGCGGGTGCATGGGGAACCAAGGGTTCCCCACAGTGGCATCAAAACTGGCGAGGTCAAGGAACACGAACGGTTTTAGCAACTCGCCAAGGTCACCAGAACTTTGCGCCGCTCATGGCTGCCATGAACGCCATCGGGTCCCAGTACTCGCGGTAATTGACGATCAACCCATCCTTGACAGTCACAAACGTGGCGTAGCTCATTTCATAGGGATTGCCGTTGCTGATCACCCGGCCTGAGACGCTCCATTCGGCAATGGCCATGCTGGGGTCGTCGGTAGCGATGATCTTTAACGTGGGAGTCCGCTGCACGTCAATGACGCTAGGATAGTTCTTCAAATACTCGTAGATAGCCGCTCGGCCCACCAGCTTTCTGGTCGCCACGTCGGGCGCGAAGGGGAATTCGACGACGACGTTTTCGTCGCAGAGTTCAGCCCAGCCCTTAATATCTTTGGCTAGGAAAGTGTCCAGACTGCGCTTCAGCAATTGCGCTGCGGTCAGACCCTCGCCAGCCTCTTGCGTGTGTGCGGGGGCGGCGGTGGCGAGCGTGACGTCGCTTGTGAGATGATCTTGTGTCATGTGATTGTGTCCAAGTTGGGGTTGGTGATGTTGACTTGCTCCTGCGGCAAATCTCAGAGCGATCGCTCTTTCGGTCGGGGTTGCTTTCACTGATTGCGTACTTCTCTTAGGCCATCCGGGCAGCGATGCTTTCGGCCAGCATCATGGTCGGGAAAGCCGTTGCGACGGAGGGCACATCAGGCCAGATCGAGGCATCGACGACTCGCAGGCTCTTGACGCCACGAACGTGCCCGTCAATATCCACCACGGCTCCGGCATCGCGCGGTCCGCCCATGGGTACCGTGGAGGTCGGATGCTGATAGCTCTGCACAGAGGCCGCGAGCGCGGCGTTGATCGAAGCGCGGTCGCTCTTTGCCGCGCCCGGCGCTAGTTCTGCGCCCACCATATCGGCAAAAGGCTGCTGACGCGCAATGGTCCGGATGACTTCGACACCATCGACCAATCGCTCGCGGTCACCGCTGTCCGTCAGGAAGCCGAGATCGATGATGGGTGCAGCATAGGGATCACGGCTGGCGATGGTGAGGGAACCCACGGAACGCGGTCTCACGAGCGCAGCGAACAGCAGGAACATCGCGCCGTCGGAAGTCTGCCCACTGTCGGGCAGGGGCGCGGTGCTGATGTTTAGATCTGCCTCGCCGTTCGTTGCGTGGTTGGATGCCGTCCACAGCATTGCGCCGATGGGTGGATACGGAAGGCCTACTGCTTCCTTGCGAATTGACCAGACGGTCGGAACCATCGGGTGATCCTGTAGACGGCGACCGACCGGCAGATCGGACACGATCGGGATGTCAAGGCTTCGCAGCACCTCAGAGGGGCCAATGCCGGAACGCATCAGGATCGCCGGGCTGACATAAGTGCCCGCTGAAAGGATGATTTCACCGGCTAGGATGATCGCCCCGTCAGCCAGTCGGACGCCTTGGGCCTGCCCATGCTCCACTAACACGGCATCGACCAGCGTCTCGTCGCGGATGGTCAGATTAGGTCGGGCGCGCACCGCATCGCCCAACAAGGTCATTCCTGTGTTAAGCCTCACACCCATGCGGGTATTCATCACATAGGGACCAACGCCCAGCGGCTGCCCCGTCGTAAAACCCGATGTGCGCTGGTAGCCCGCCGCCAGTGCCGCCGCGATGAAGTCGCGATGCTGGTCAGACACTTCTTCATCGCCGAGCTGGTGGATGGGGACGCAGCCGTCGCGGCCCTCGCCGCCAGTGCCGGAGGTACGCTCCAGCGAACGATAGAAGACCTGCGAGCTTTGCCAGTTCAAGGCATCGAGGTCATGCGCCTTGGCCCAGCGATCGTGGTCGTATTTCGGCACCCGCATCGCCACTGCACCGTTGATGGCAGATGAGCCACCCAGCACCTTGCCGCGGTTGAGCTGAAGCCTTCTGCCCAGCACGCCAGGCTCGCTGTAAAAGCCCCAGTCGTGCTGCGGATCGCCACCCACTAGGTCCTGGCGGCGGACTGGGTCGGGATAGGCGTTTGGGGGATAGGACTTGCCCGCTTCGATCAGCAAGACTCGGCGAGATGGATCAGCACTCAGGCGATTGGCCAGCACTGCGCCGGCGGATCCACCACCGACGATGATGACGTCAAACTCTGCTCGGCCAGCGCGCCCAGTAAAGTCTCGGCGGCTCTGTTCTGTTGCGTTGATTGTTTGATTGCCTTTCATTTCATGACTCCGGTAAAGTCTTCTTCCGCACGGCACATGCTGCCCATTGGGGTGGCATTGGCGCGGAGGACTGGGAGTTCAATGTCACGTACAAGTTGGAAGAGTTTGCTCTGATGAGTAATCAGCAGCACAGCGTCATTGGAATCGATCATTGTGTCGATGGTGTTGCTCATGAGTTTGTCTACTTTTTGATTCAAATTTAGTCAACGTCATTTTTTCCTAGCTATCTGAAGTGTTGCCAGTTCTAGTGCTCAGCCTCTTTCAGAGTAAGTTCAATATAGGAGATCGCTTTCAAGCCGTCGTCTATAGTGAGTTAACTCTTTTACAGTACAAACTGATAGAGTAACTATGCGATCGCAAAGTATAAAGCTGGTTCTAACTTAAGTTAGAATTCGAACTCAATCGAGTGTGAACCCTACAAACTAACAATGCCGCGTTTAACGGCAACAATTACTGCTTGGGTGCGATCGCTGACATCTAACTTATTCAAAATCCGGTTGACATGAGATTTGACCGTGCCTTCACCGATGCTCAAAGCAGTCGCAATATCGGCATTACTCATCCCCTGTGCCAGTGAGCGGAGTACTTCTAATTCTCGTTCACTCAGTTCTGGATTGTTGAGGCGCTGTGCTAACTTTGCTCCCACATCGGGCGGAATGTACTTCTGCCCCCGATGAACGGTACGAATTGCATTTAGAAGTTCGTCAGGTTCAGTTTCTTTCAACAGGTATCCTTTTGCGCCTGCCTGCAATCCTCGATAAATATCTTCGTCGCTATCATACGTAGTCAATACGATAATCCGAGCCGATTTAGCAGCAGCACAAATTACGCCGATGGCAGCAACTCCTTCCACTTCCGGCATTCGCAAATCCATGAGTGTAACATCCGGTTGATGTGCCTCAAATAGAGCGACCGCCTGTTCCCCATTTTCGGCTTGGGCAATCACCTGCATCTCTGGGTCACGGTTAATAATCGTGGCTAATCCTTGCCGAAAAATGGCGTGATCGTCCGCAATCAGAACCCGAATGGTTGTGGCTTGGCTCATCGTGATACTACTTCCGATTGACGGTGACAATAATCTCTGTTCCCTGCCCAGGTTGACTTCCAATCGTGAGTTGTGCGCCGATGCGCTCTGCCCGTTCGCTCATGCCGAGTAAGCCAAAACCCTCAGAGGCTGGAATATTCCCGACTCCAAAGCCTTGTCCATTGTCTCTCACGCACAAGCAAACCTGATCGCGATCGTAGACTAGCTCCACTCGAATTTCGTCAGCATTGGCATGTTTAATCGCATTGGTTAATGCTTCCTGCCCCATCCGTAGTAGGTTATTCTCGACTTCAGTGGGGAGAGCATACACCGCCCCCTCGATCTCATAGTGCAAGGTGGTATCCATTGCGGCAGCTCTAGTCTGAGCGATGAGACGATGGAGAGCGCTCTGTAAATTGCCTTCTTCCAAAAGCTGAGGACGGAGCGCGACGACCGATCGCCGTGCTTCAGTCAGTCCAGTTCGTGCCAATTCTTTGATCAGGTCTAGATGTGCCCCAGTTGCTTCTACATCATCCGTGAGCACCTGGTTTGCAGCACCCACCTGAGCCAGAATGCCTGTAAACGACTGAGCAAGTGTGTCGTGAATTTCGCGTGCCATACGGTTGCGCTCCTCTAAAATTGAGGCTGCTTCTGCTTGCTTCAGCGCCGTAATATCTCGCGCCAGCCAAATCGCCCGGTCGTGGTCGATTGGAGCAATGCGAGCCGAAAACCAGGCTTCTCGTCCATTTAGAAACACACTGTACTCGACCGTGAGGGTTTGTTGGGTTCTCAGCACCTGCTGAATATAACCTAGAAATTCATCAGCTTGTTCTTTTCCGATTTGATGCATGGTTTGACCAATCATCTCCTCATAGGGTTGCCATAGCAGATTTGGTTCCACTACCATTATTTCAAGGAGTCGCCCTTCAGCAGACAGTACAAACAATGGATCGGGAATTGCCTCAACTAGAGTCCGTAGCTTTGTCTCTGAGGCTTGTAGGGCTGCTTCTGCTTGCTTGCGATCGCTAATATCCGCAATCACACCTTCGATGCATTCATCAGCTGCATTCAGACGAGTAGAGCAAAGTCCCCAAAATAGCGTGCCATCTCGTTTTTGCAGTTGCACTTCAAAGTTTTGCAGTTCACCATCACGCTTCAGCAATTCAATAGCTTGCTGGCGATCGCTGGGATTCACATAACAGTCTGTAGTGTGTTTCAGCCCAATCACCTCCTCTGGTGAATCAAAGCCAAACAGATTGGCAAAGCGTTGATTGGCTTCGAGAATTAATCCATCACAGGTGCGGGTTCGGTAGATGCCAACCTGCGAGTTTTCAAAGATAGTTCGGAACTTAGCTTCACTGCGTTGTAAAGCCTCTTCTGCTTGTTTACGCTGGGTGGTGTCATTGCCAACCGATAAGATTTCAACGACCTCTCCCTGGTCATTGAAGATGGCTTGATTCGACCAGGCCATCCAAACTCGCCGACCGTCTCGGCACAGGTTTTCACTCTCGCCTTGCGGGTACAATTGAGGATTGCGAAGTAAATCGTGAACAAAGGGTTTGACATCGCGTCCAGAGGTTTCGATGTCTGGAATGATGGTTTCAAATAGGGTTCGCCCTAAAATCTGATGTTCTTCATAGCCCAGGAGTTTCACCCCATAATCGTTGATGTATCGAATTCGTCCTTGCGTGTCATAGCGAACGATGACTGAATTGGCGGTTTGTAGCAGGTTGCGATAATTCGCTTCACTTTGTCTCAATGCGGCTTCGGTCTGTTGACGTTCAGCGATTTCCTGCTGTAGGGATTGAGTTCGCTCTTCTACCTTCCTTTCCAATGTTTCGGTATAGTCTGCTAACTGTTCATATAACCGAGCATTCTCCAGTGAAATTGCTGCCTGAGCTATCAACAGTTTGAGGACTTGTAAGCGATCGCGGGTAAACACTCCGGGGCTGAGATTGTTCTCCAAATAAAGGATGCCGACAAGCTGATTTTGCTTGAGAATTGGCATAGAGAGGAGCGATCGCGTCTGTTGGTGTTGAATATAAGGATCAGTTAAAAAAGATGGTTCGCTGACTGCATCATCAAACACCAGAGTTTCTTGAGTACGTTCTACTGAGTAAATGACGGGGACAGGAATTGTTGCACAGTCAGTAACAGCGATCTTTTCCAGGTTGCACTGTCTACTCCCACTGCACTGAGCCACCACAGTGAGTTGATCGTCTTCTAGGAGCACTAGAGCGCCTGTTTCGGCTCCGGCATTTTCTATCACCACCTGCATTAACGTGGCGATCAATTGATCGAGATGGATTATTTCTGAAAGAGCTTGAGCTGCTTTCATTACCGCAGCCAAATCGATCGCCGCAGTCGGATGAAGGATCGTTTTAGCGGTCAAGATTGAGTTCGATTGCCGAATCAGGTTGGAATTGAGTAGTTGTGGATAGCGTTTTTCTAAGTCTTTAACTTTAGCTTTTGCGCCCCATCTTTCATAGCAGTAGTGTGCTTCTTTCATGTAGAGCTGAGCAATCTTTTCCCGACCTCGCGCTAGATAATGTTTTGCAGCCAATTCGTATGCTAACGCCTCTTCCTGGATATATTCATTTTCTCTGGCTCCTTGAATCGCCTGTTCATAAAACTCTTCAGCCTCAAGAAACTGCCCTAAAACTCGCGCTTTCTCTGCCTCGACTAGATAAAATTTATGTAGATAATTCATTGGGGCGTGTTCTGCCCATTTGTGCATTTTTTCTTGGTTGGTGCTAACACAACTTAACCAAGCTTCTTCTTCAGAGTTTGAAGCATCAGGTGATAGGCTCAAAAGCGCTAGAGAATGATAGAAACAGAATATGGGTAAACTTATTATGGCTGACACCTCTTCAAAGTGTTGCCTTGCCACAACGGCGGTTTGTACAGCTTGATGATATTCTTCAAATAGATAAAACAGTATGACTTTGTGTAAATAGAGTATTTGAATTACAGTTCCATCTTTAACTGCAATAGCGTGTGATAACACCTCCTCTTCATTACACACCCGACCAATTAAGCGACTGGGATTCTCAGACCTATCTAACAAATTAAGAATGGTCTGCCACACTATTGCCAGCCAATTCGAGGGCCTTTCCCGTCTGATTTGATTGGTCGCTTTGCTATAGGTTGCTGTTTTTTGTTCCAGTTGGGTGAGTTCCTCTCCAGCAGAAAACGAGTTATAGCATACGTTATAGGCAGCATAACCAGCACATTCAAAGTCTCCAGTTTCCACTCCACTTTGATAGGCATCAGCCAGCATGGGTATTATGTTCCTAAGATGCACCTTCCATTGCATGATATGGGTAGCCGAAAACCTTAGGGTTCTAGCCTTGCCTCTTTTGGTATTCAATCGTTCTGCCGAGGTAAGAGCCAATTGACCAAATTTATAGCCGAGTTCAATGTCTTGAACAACTCCACATAGAACAAATCCGTAGGCAGCATAATACATCGGTGACCAGATAGTATTACCGTAGTTGATTGATAAATTTACTGTTTTGCATATAATCAGTATCCACAGTGCTGGTAACGTTATAAATGCAGCAGACCCTATATTCGATAGGATTGTTATAGCTGCCAGTGGTTCTGGTACAGCAATCTCTGGTAAATTAGTCAAGTCTTCAATTTCTCGTTCAGCGAGTAGTGCAGCCGTTGACTTCAATTCCCTTTGAACGTCTGCCTGACTTGGATTTTCTATTAAATCTATTCCCAAGAGCTTTAACGCTTCCAATCCAGTTTTGAGTGTTTCTTTCAGGTTACCCTGCGACAAATATCCTTGAATTCTGCTATGGTAAACTTGCACTTTGTCAACCACTGTTTTGGCACGAGCGAGTACCACTTCTACCAACTGTTCCATCTCATCAAAGCGACCCTGGAGATACGCCGCTTCTGCTGCTTCTGAATACAGTGCTAAGGTCAGGTCATACTCACTCTGCCAACTCTCTGTATCGAGAAGTTGAAGACCTGTAGTGAAATACTTAAAAGCTGCTTCATAAGCCGTTGCTGCCTTTGCTTTCTGACCTGCTGTTAAATTCAATCTGGCAATTTCAGTTCGTTCTGGTTGAGCAGTGATAAGCTCCGTTCCTTGGTCGAGATGATCCACAATAGTAAACAGTCGATCGAATCGTCGCTCCGGTGAAGTTTTTTCGAGTAAATTGCGACCAATTTGGAGATGAACCACTTGTTTGCACGGCTCGTCAATTAGGGCATAAGCCGCTTGCTGAACGCGGTCGTGCAGAAACTTATACTCTTGAACCAACAAATCTTCGTCCAAGTTAGACAGAGGTTGAATTAATCCCGCTTGTATTGCTGCTAGTAGATCCTGGAAAATTGCTTTCGGTGATTTTCCGCAAATGATGGCTAACGTCTCTAAATCAAATTCAGCCCCGACACAAGCCGCGATGCAGAGAGTTTGCTGTGTTGCTCCCGGTAATTTTTGCAACTGACGCAGCAGCAACTCCACCACATTATCGGTGATATCTTGAGCTTCAATCTCTGCCAGGTTCCACTGCCAACTCAACTGTTGGGCATCAAAAGTCAAAAGGTTTTCGCTATGCAGCAGCTTCAAAAATTCACCAACAAAGAAAGGGTTGCCCTCGGTTTTACGCAACACGATTTGGGCTAAGGAACGAACGGTATCAGGATTGTGATGTAATGTCTCAGCTATCAGTTGACTCAACGGTTCCAGTGTTAAGGGAGTCAGAATGATTTCCTGAAGTACTGCTCCCTGGTTTCGCAGGCTCTCTAGTGTTAAGACCAACGGATGCGTTGGAGTTAGTTCGTTATCTCGGTAGGCTCCGATTAAAAACAGATACTGGATTTGCTCATCCAGTAAGATGAGTTCGATTAACTTCAAAGTCACAGAATCGATCCACTGTAGATCGTCTAAGAAAATGACTAAGGGATGCTCTTTTGCACAAAACGCCCGCACAAATCTTTGAAACGTGAGATTGAAGCGATTCTGTGCCTCAGTTGCTCCAACTTCGGGTATAGGCGACTGCTTGCCAATGATTAACTCAACTTCGGGGATGACATCAATGATGATTTGTCCGTTGCTGCCCAGAGCCGTGAGCAGACGCGATCGCCACACTTCCACCTGCTCATCCGGTTCGCTCAAGAGTTGCTGCACTAACTTTTGCAGGGCATTCACAATAGCGCTGTAGGGAATGTTGCGCCCAAATTGGTCAAATTTGCCAGAAATAAAATAGCCTTGGTTTGCTGTGATCGGTTTATGGAGTTCCTGCACCAATGCTGTTTTGCCGATGCCAGCATAACCGGAGACCAGCATCATTTCGCTGCATGAGGGTGTAGGGTGTAGGGGTGGTGGAGTATGGGGTGTGGGATCACTTTCTACTCCTCTACTCTTCCACTCCTCTGGCTCTTTACCTCCTGCCACTCTGTCGAACGCCACCAATAATGCTTCAATCTCCGCTTCTCGCCCATACAGTTTTTGAGGAATGCAAAACTGTTCAGAAACATCTTGCAGTCCCAATGGCATAGGTTCAATTAAACCCACTTCTGCCAGTTGCTGGGCACAGCGTTCTAAATCTGCTTTGATGCCCCAAGCACTTTGATAGCGATCCTCTGCATTTTTTGCCATTAGTTTCAAAATCAGGTTTGAAACAGGTTGGGGAATCGTTGCGTTCAATTCATGCGGGGGAGTCGGTGGTCTGGCAATGTGGCAGTGAACTAGCTCCAGGAGATCACTAGTGGGAAACGGCAATTGTCCCGTCAACAGTTCGTAGAAGGTTATACCCAGTGAATAAAAATCAGTTCGATAGTCTAGCATTCGGTTCATCCGCCCGGTTTGTTCTGGCGATAGGTATGCGGGTGTTCCCTCTAGAAGATGAAGGCTTTTGAATGTGGGATTGGTGCGACTGAAGCGAGTGGCAATGCCAAAATCAATGATTTTGACAACGCCAGTCTCCGGATTAAAGACAATGTTGCCAGGATTAATATCTTTATGGATGACATGAGCCGCATGGATTTTGCCTAGAGTATCAGTAATGGCGATCGCCATATTCAAAAAAACCGACAGCGGCATGGGAGAGAAGTCCAATTGTTGCCGCATCCAGCATTCTAAAGACTCTCCACCAAAGTCTTCCAAAAGAATAACCAGCGTGCGCTGGTAGTCTTGCTGACTGTATGCCTTGACTACGCCTTCAATGTTGAGAAAGCGAGTAATTTCATACTCCTGCCGATAGCGAGTTAATTCCTGAGGAGAGGGATAATCCTGCTTGAGAACTTTGGCAATCACTGCACAGTTATCTTGCTCTCTGATACCCCGATACACCAGAGAAGCTAAGCTCTCATAGATTTTGCTGTGGATAGTAATTCCAGGCAGGGTAATCATTGAATTCTCCCCGATGAAGGACTGTCATCCGTTTCCCAAAGTATATCGCTTGCCAAAGATGTGGGACATCGCTACCGGATTTTGCATTCAGACATTAATGGTTGATCGGTTGTATGAATATACTTTCGATCAAATTCGGATTCTAACTTAAGTTATAGCCAGCCTTATACTTTGCGATGGCATGGTTAATCTATCAATTTGCACTGTAAAAAATTCAACTTGCTGTAGGCGACAGCTTGAAGGCGACCACCTATATTGAATTTGTGCAAACAGTCATGCAAATGGATCGAGCAAGTAAATTGCACGGTTCCATGTTGTAGGCATGAATATTCAAGGTGCAACTGATTAACGCACGCCTAAGCAGCGACATTGAAAGCATTAGGAGCGATCGCATTGCTCTCAGTGCAGTCGCCTCCGATCTGCTCGGAGCAAAGTACACCAGATATTCACTTTGGCAATATCAACAGCTTTTAGGAGAATTCAATGCAACCAGTACCAAACCAAGAGCGACAGACGGCTGAAGCTTTTGCCGCTCATTTAGCACTTGTGGGTAAGCATGTTCAAGCTTGGGTAGATTTGTTTGCCGAAAATGCAGTCGTTGAGTTTCCTTATGCTTCCACGACACCAGGACGATTAGAAGGCAAAGAAGCCATCTACAACTACATCAAAGATGTGCCAACACAAATGCAAGATTTGATGTTTACCAACACCCGGATCTACCCAACGTCAAATCCTAATGTTCTACTTGCTGAGGTTCATGGAGAAGCCGTCATTGTTTCTACAGGTCATCACTATCAACAAGATTATGTAATGCGGCTGGAAACTAAAGAAGGCAAGATCATTCATTATCGCGAATACTGGAATCCTATTCCCGCCCTTGAGGCATGGGGTGGCACACAAAATTTGCGTCAATCTTTCAATGCAGATAGCGTAGCGTAGGCAAAGGAAAAAGTATGAAAATTGTAATTGCCGCAGCTTCCGGCAATATTGGACGACGCGCTGCACAGAAAGTTGTTCAGGCTGGAGTCGAAACCATCCTTCTGACACGACAGCCAGAGAAGCTAGCTGATTTAGCGGCTCAAGGTGCTACGGTGAAGCCAATCAGCAGTGATCATCCTCAAGGATTGATCGAGGTAACACAGGATGCAGATGCTTTATTTTGGGTGACTCCACCGAAACTGGATGCACTCAGCTTACGCGATTGGTATATCCAGACAGCGATCGCTGGGGCTAGAGCAGTGCGTGAAAACAGCATCAAGCGAGTAGTCAACATTTCTAGCCTGGGTGCAGGTGCAAGTGAAGATCTCGGCACAGTTACATTTGTTGGGACTGTTGAATCGATTTTCAACCAAACGCTCTCGAATGTGCTGCATCTGCGTCCTGGTTATTTCATGGAGAATTTTCTAGGGCAAATCAAGTTTATTGAGCAAGACAATGCCGTATATTTTCCCTACGCCAGTGACCATGATATTCCCTGGATTAGTACTGATGACATCGGTGATGAAGCCGCAAAGTATTTACTTGACGATCGTTGGGCTGGGCAATGGACTCGTAATTTGATGGGACCAGAAAATCTAACGCTTCCTGAAACCACTGCTATTGTTTCGCGAGTGCTGAATCGTTCGATTGAATATGTTCAAGTAACGGTTGAATCAATCCAGCAGCAACTCTCATTGACTGGAGCAACCCCGGATGTACAACGAGAGTTAGGGAATCTGTTTCGTGCCCTTGGCAATCCTGATGGCATCTATGCAACAGCACGAACACCTGAAGCAATTACACCAACAACATTTGAGCAGTTTGCAATCCATAAGCTACTCAAACACATTTTGGTTTAACACGCTAAGTGCTTCAGTGGAATGGCACTGAAACAGATTAGCTAACTCCATAAGAATCTGACAAACCATTGTAAGAATCTGAAAGCAGTCAAGCACTGGAATTCAATACACTTCAGATAGATAGAACAAAGAGAATCTTGCAGGACAACCGTTAAGTTTGCAAGCGAGAGTGTTATGACTCAATATGATTACGTTGTGGTCGGCGCAGTCGTCTCCGCTACATTCTTCATTCACAATCTGGAATTTATCCTATGACCCACATTCTCCATTTAGACGCGAGTTCGCGTGGCGATCACTCCATCTCTCGCACGCTCTCTAAAGAGTTCATTAACCAGTGGAAAACGGCTCATCCTGACGACACCGTAACCTACCGCGATATTGGGCATCACCCCGTCCCCTTTGTGAGCGAAGACTGGATCGCGGCTGCCTATGAGGAATGCCTGCGAGTGGGCGATTCTCGTACCGAGAGGCTGCGCCAACGCTGGATTCACTTGAGAATTTGTCAAACCTGCGGCAAAATGTTGTGCTGCGACTCGTCTAAAAATCAACATGCTCGTCGTCATTACGAAGAAATCGGACATGCGGTAATCAGTTCAGTAGAATTGGGAGAAGAATAGCTGTGGTGTTTTGTGGATGAACAGCAGAAGAACTATTGATCACGCGCCCCTTTTCTACTCGCGAGGAAACCATAATGTCAAATCAGCCTGCCCTAATGGATATTTGGCCGAGTTTACCCTTGGACGCATGGCAAGAGACCTATACCACCTTGCACATGTGGACTCAAATCATCGGCAAAATCCGATTTGCCCAAACTCCGTGGATTAATCATTCCTGGCATATTCCCCTCTATTTAACCGTTCGGGGACTGACTACTTCCACGATTCCCTATGGCGGCCGCATCTTTCAAATCGACTTTGATTTCATCGATCATGAGCTGCTGATTCAAACCAGCGAAGGGGCAAGACGGGCGATCGCACTCTACCCTCGCTCTGTTGCTGATTTTTATCAGACTGTGATGGAAACTCTGAGAGAATTAGATCTTCATATCACAATTAACACCAAACCGAATGAAGTCCCTGATCCAATTCGATTTGAGCAGGATGAAACCCATGCTGCTTATGATGCGGATTATGCCAATCGATGCTGGCGAGTGCTGCTACAGTCCGATCGCGTCTTTCGAGAATTTCGCTCACATTTTTCCGGCAAGGTTAGTCCGGTTCATTTTTTCTGGGGGAGTTTTGATTTAGCAGTGACTCGCTTTTCGGGGCGATCGGCTCCTGAGCATCCGGGAGGAGTGCCAAATTTACCGGATGCAGTGGCGCAGGAAGCCTATTCCCAGGAGGTCAGTAGTGCCGGATTTTGGCCTGGAGCCGGATTATCATACCCAGCGTTTTATTCCTATGCGTACCCAGAACCCGATGGGTTTAAGCAGGCTGAGGTTCGTCCCGATGCTGCATTTTATAACAAAGAGTTGGGCGAATTTATTTTGCCCTATGACGCTGTCCGCGAGGCAGAATCACCGGATCAGATGTTGTTAGAGTTCTTGCAAAGCACCTACGAAGCTGCCGCCAGGTTAGGCAACTGGAATCAAAAGGAACTTCAGCAGTTGACGTTTAAGTAGCAACTGCATTCCCCAACGTCCAATTACGAAAGCTGCATTGAACGAAGCCTCTGGTCTACTTGCATGGAAGTCTGTCCCGTTCTGGTTTATTGATGGCGATCGCGATCTCAATATCCCAGCCGCCGCCCTATCATTTATGGCAGAGCGATCTCACTCTAATGAGACAGTCGTCCGTCAGGCGCGTCCCATGTCGTGATGGTTTCCCATCCAGATGCCGTCGCCGCAGTGATTGAACACGAGGCGATCGCTCAGTAAAATGTGTGAACCCATCGTATCCGCGATCGCCTCATTCCCTAATTTCAGTGATTAGCATGGCAATTAAAGAGAACCCCTAATTTCCCGTACCAGGCATGGGGCGTTAGGCATTCTCTTTTATTACAAATAATCTAGATTGCACAGCTTCAATCTAATGAAGTTTATCAAGTTCTGTCTGATGTCAGTGATGATGTCTGTGATTATCTACTCGTATGTAATTTGGTGATAATACTGGTGTCTGTAGCTTGTGAGGTGATTGTTTCTTTTGTCGCAGCAGGCGAACAACGTCACTTCACAATTACCTTGAAAGATTTGAGTGTTCAATCTCTCAAGCTGTAACATTTGATGATGACTGGATGATAGTCGTAGCTCGTCATCATCACCTTACCCTGCCGGTAAAATTTCGGCTGAGCGACTAGCAATGGCAACATCGTATCCTGTTAGTCTTTGCTAAGGGCGGTTACTGAAGCCTCAGACCCTCACAGAGATCGGGCAAGACCGTGTTTCTATCTGTTTTTGCATGTTGGGTAATTGATTCGGCAAGGACTGAGCAATGTCGGTGGAGCTTGGTAGGAGAAGTTTCGCGATCGGAGGCTCACGTTTCGAGCTTTGCGGCGAAAGGTTGGGGTTTAGAGGTCAACGTTTGGAGTTTAAGGGTCAACGTTCCGGGTGCAGCCGTCCAAGTTCTGCCTGCTCAGCTCGGATGGTGGAGTATTGCAAACAACGCTCCTCTTCGAGAAGCTGAAGCAACGCGAACAAAGGTCAAACTTCCGGCTTCTGAGGTCGGAAGTTTGTGTTCAGAGGTCAAAGGGTGAGAGTTGGGGGGCGATCTGGTGCTGAGAATTGGCTTAGAAATGGAAGTTAAACAAGTTCGATGTTTGGTAAGGGCAGGTTTTGCCGTTAAATCCATTGCAGGGTGCAGATGGGTCTGCTAAACCCGCCCGTACAGTTTACGGCTTGATTAAATTCGCGATTCTTAGACCATGATGCGGTTGAAGACACACATGACTTTATCGGGGCAATTGGGAATCGGGATGGGTTTGCTCCATACGCCGACTTCGGCAACGCCGAGGGTATGTTGACGCAGGATGTGCGCTTTGACGTTGTCTTCGGTGCCAATCACGAGCAAGGTTAGAATGCGCGGATCGGGGTTGATTTGAATCGGGGATGTGGGATCAGTCATAGCAGTTGTTTCACTCCACTAAAGTGATGGGTTGATGGGATACCCAAAACCAAAGCCACCCTGCTGCTTTTGTGCCATAGCAAGATCAGGATGGCTAGTGGAGTGATAAACTGCCCTCTAGCCCTCCGAACTGTTCGCGCAGTTTTGAGGGTCAGTCGCCTGGGGCTGTTCGCGCAGCTTCCAGGTGACGCTTTGATTGCGGATATTTTTTTGTGCTGAGAAACAACCGTACTGGAGAACGGGGTTTTTCGCAAGCGTGTGTTGATACAGGTTTACAAGATTGAAGTTTCAACCACGACTGTTGCAGGTCTAAACTCAACGTTCCGTGTATTGCAAGCAACGCTACGCGAACGGAGGTCAAAGTTTCACCTTCTATAGCTTGCTTCTGCGAAGCAGTACTTGAAGTTTCAGCCTTTGAAGTCAAAGTTCCGTGTTCTGAAGTCCAAATTTCGCCTTCCAAGCTCGGATGTTGAAGGTCGAAGGTCGAAGTTCCGTGTTCTGAAGTCGGTGTTTCGTGTTTTGAGGTCAAACAGTGAGGTTTGGAGGGCGATCGCATAGCTCTCAAAGGGAATCGCTGACTCGTTGGCAAAAAACACCTTTGTTTTGTGGGTTAAACCTCGACCTTCATACGGATCATGAATCTTCTGAAAGGAGTAGTGGCTGAAGCGAGATTAGTAATTCAGGCAGTTTGTTTTGAATTACATCCCACACGACATCGAGATCAACCTGATCGTACTCATGAACAATCACATCCCGCATTCCTGCAATTTCTCGCCAGGGAATCTCTGGATGTTGTTGGCGAAAGTCTTGAGATAACCGTTTGGTTGCTTCACCAATAATTGTAATTTGATAGAGAATGGCAGATATTTTTTCGTCATTTGTTTCGAGACTGGCACGATCGCAGTCAGCGGCATAGCGCAGAACTCGTCTGGCTGCTCGTTCGATATCAATTAAGGATTCGTTATCGCGTGGCATAAATAACCTGCGCCGATTCTAAAATATTTTTGCGTCGTAGCCAGTTTTCACTACGTTCGATTGCCGCTTTGACAATAAAATCGACTTTACGACCAAAGATGGTTTGTAACTCGTCTTTCATTTGCAGTGTTTCCGACAACCCTCGTTTTGCTTCTGGAGCAAAAGTGACTAGCACATCAATGTCACTATCAGGACGAAAATCATCTCGCAGAACAGAGCCAAATAAGGCGAACTCGATGATCTGCCAGCGATCGCAAAATGCCTTGATTCGTTCCATTGGTAGTTCAATGTTTCTAAGTTTCATGGCAATTTCGCTCTCAAAGTGGTAAATCAACGTTACTTATGTAGGATTGCAATTAGTTTATCAATGACCTCAGTTATCTTTTCTACGGTGAGTTTTCCAGCTTTGTAGGCAATCAATTGTTCATTCGCTGTGAAGATTCGGTTTGATTTGGCGTAGCTGGTTTTATTAAGGCTTCCAGTTTCAAAATCGCTGGTTTCAATCAAAGTTGTGTAGCTGTCGTTTGTCGCCTGACTGGTAATGAGGCAGAGGATGAAATCATTTTTGGTTAATTCAGCCAGCACTAATGCGGGTCGTCTTTTAGCATTGGTTAAATCGGAGAAGGGAAATGGAACAACAACCACGTCGCCTTTTACAAATGTTGCCATGCTTCATCCTCTTCGGAGGTTAACCAGTCTTCAGCTAAGCTGGGTTCGCTTAATAAACTAATCTCCACTTGTTCTTGTTGAAGTTCTCTAGATTTAATAAACAGGAGAAAATCTAATACTTCTTTTAAGGTGGAATCAGGTGTTTTTTCGATCTCTTGTAATAGTTGATCTCTAATATTGCGACTCATACTACTTTCTCCTTAATCGCCTACTTATATAAAGACTCTCGTATTGCTGCTATTCATGATTTGATTTCCTAATATTTGGGAGTGTCGTAGAGATAATGATCATGTTCGGCTGACCAATCGGCAGAGGTTTCAACGGTTCCAGTGAAGGGTTTCAGGGCATCCCAGGCATTACTAGAGAATTGTTGGTATTGTTACCTCAAAATGAGATGAATTTAAGAACTTGCTGTTGAAGATCAGCAGGTAAATTTTTCACTTGTTCAATGATTTACGAAATGATTCAATTACTCGTTTATTCTTCCATTAGGTGATCACTAACTCTACTTGGCTCTCTATACTTGAGTACGAACACGAGTGGTTTGCATACGTACTCGATCTTTCACTCGCAACTCTTGGTATAACTCTATCTGTTCTGACTCATGCCAAAAAAGAACAACCAAACCATACCTTTGTTTATAGTCAAAGCCTATAGGAAACCTTTGCTGGCATCCTACAACAAAATGAACTACTGGTTCTGTTTCACCACTAGGTATTTTCAATTTAGTCTGTTTTTTCAGTCTTCTAACCTGTAGTGTTGACCACTGCACATCTGTTTTTGCGGGACGTAGTTGCAATTGATACTTAGACGGAAGGGTATCCACATCTGGAGATGCATTCTTTGCCCGATAAATCTCAACCTCCTCAGTGGTTAATCCGTGTAGCGCTTCAACCCACATTGTGTTAGCAAGATACTCCTTGCGACTAGCGCGAATTGGTGGATCGTAAGCAAGAGCAACTGTAATACCTCTTCTTCCTTTAGTAGCAATAAAAGTTTCAGGAATTACAACTCGATAAATATGTAGCTTGTCTAATTCAACTTCATCCATTGCCACTAAACGAACTCGATTCTTTTTAGATGCTGTTAAATCATCGACAGAACACATTCCATAACCAATGAGACGTAATGTTTCTTCCTCGCTACCCAACCAGTCTGGAGGACATGGAGGTAAATAAGTTGCACTACCCACTAAAGCACGGATCAAATTGGCAGATGGTCTTTGTCCAAGAGTTTTTTCTAAGCTAGATGCAGCAATTGCAGCAGCATGAGCAACGTGAGGACAAGCAAAGGAAGTTCCATCTCTTGCAGTAATGAAGCGTCCACTTGCATCTTCTCTTTGGATCGTTGGTTCTCCTAGGAGGATGAAATGCTTCCAATTGGGACTTCCACCTGCAATCGTTTGAATCGCCCAGTTACCTCCATAGGCAACAACATCAGGCTTAATTGCCGTATTGTTGCCACCATAAGAAAGTCCCCACCCCACTCTTGTAAAAGGTGCAGGAGCATGAGCCGGAGCACCCGCAAAAGCATCTTTCAAGCGAACACCCACAGGTTTTACATGATCTCCAAGTGCATCAGATCTAGATAGAGCACCAACTGTGAGAGCGAGGGCTGCTGTACCGGGATTACAAATTCTGAGATTCTCATCCTTCAACAAGCTGTCTCGAACAGCCTTCTGAAAAGCCTCTCTTATTGCAACGCTCTCTGGTATTGGAGGTTCACAATTACCAGCGATCTGAACAATTACAACATCAAGTTCTCTGGCTAGCTCATCAAGTTTTTCTGCCCAAGGAAATTGCCGCCCGCCTCGGTAAGTTTCTCCTTTGCTTTCAATTGACAGATTAAAGACTTGGCATTGTCGTTCTTTAACAAAGTACCGGATGGCTTGCTCAATCAACCATTCAGCACGATGTTGTTCTGGAATAACAGGTCCCCACGCAGGATCATGGCAAAGCACCTTCGCACTACAGATCCGAACTTTGGGTTGCCACTGATTACTTTCTAAACAATTAGCGATATCACCATAGACAACCAAGCCAGCAACAGACGTTCCATGCCCGTTTAAATCAGTTGGAGTGTTTTCTCCTGTATCAAAATCTCGTTCCTCAACAATCCAGTTTGTTAAAAACGGATGTCCTGACACCACACCGCTGTCTACAACACAGACCAATGGATCGTCATCTAAAGGAACTGGAATTGGATCAGGAGGCTTTACGTCCTCAAATATCTCCGAATATGCACGCGACAATTTTGGAGGGAGATCAACACGTGCAACCCAGTCCAATTCTAGTAAAGCTTCTGCTAACTGCTGAGAACCATAAACTTTAATCAGCAACAAACTGGAAGTTCGCACCTCCTCAGTTAGTTGACCATTATAGCTAGCACACATTGACCGAATATTGCCCAAAACCGTACGAACGGAATCTCGATCTCCAGGATGCCAAAGATCTACATCAAGATAAAAAGATTCTGCATCAGGAAAACCTTCTTCATGGAGGCGTACTCCAATCCTTTCCTCTCGCGATACAAAACGTGCTGTTTGTAATGCATCAAAGAAGTTCTGTCTCATTCCAGGAGGTAAAACTACACTATCAGTTTCCTCCGCTTCATAAAGTCGATTCTCATCCAACAAAAGCTGTCGAGAAGTTTCAGTTGGGAACTGAACAAGTAGTCGGTACACATCTTGCCCATTTACCTTATCTCTGAATTCATTAACGACCCATGCACCAAAGCGCTCAAATATCGCACGGAGATCAATGACAATATTCTTAAATTCCAATACGAAAAGTTGTTCAGGATTTATGCCATAGCCTCTTCTGGTTTGTGAGATCTGTTGAACCGCTTGGGTTATATCCTGTAAAATTTCTTGAGCATGTTGTGGCCGATATTCCTGTCCTGGTGGTCTTGGTCCGTAAGCCCGAGTACGCCGCTCAAACTGGTAAGTCTCACGAGTAAAAGTAATATGTCTGTATTGACCAGGTTCAGGTGCAGATGGAGGCATAGAAATTAGTCTTGATCAATCATTGGGACTGGATTGCCAGAAGCTTTTTCCAAGATAGCCTGACGATAAGCATGGCGTGAAAGTGCTTCCGCAATGTCTTCTTTTCTGACTTGCCGAGTTCCCTGAATAGCACACGATTTACGAATATCAAGGCATACTCGTTCTGCATCAGCGTAGGTAGACCTAGATAATTGCTTCACCATCTCAGTTACCTGAGCGTTACTAAACTTCAAGGGAACTAAACGCTTACCGACAAGCCTCTGAATTTGCTCATCTGTTGGTTTTTCAAAGCGAATTACATCATCAAATCTTCTCCAAGCTGCTGGATCAAGAGATTGCTCAAAGTTCGTTGCGGCAATGACCAACGATCTACCAGTAAAATTATCAACAATTTGTAGATATGAGTTAACAACCCGCTTGATTTCACTATGTTCTGTAGGATCATCACGTGATCGACCGATTGCATCAAACTCATCAAAAAACATCACCCATTGCCCTCGTTGAGCATATTCAAATACTCTACGAAGATTTGCAGCAGTTTCACCAAGCAGTGAAGAAACAACCGCATCAAAGCGAACATAAAGCAGTGGTAATCCCAGTTCCGCTGCTATAGCCTCTGCTGCTGCTGTCTTGCCACATCCGGAGGGTCCACAGAACAAAACACGGCGAGTTGGCAGCAGTCCATTAGCTTCCAAAACCTCCCACTCACGAAATTCACGCATCACTCTCTCAAGTGCGCTCCGAATTTCTTGACTTAAAATCAAATCGTCTAGAAACCGATTAGTCCATTTGAGCTCAAGCAGTGCAACTCCCTTTTCAATATCTTTGGGAATAGACCCAGGTGGTGCAAGCTTTTGTAGCTGTCCATGATCCAAATGCCCATTGCCATTTTTCAACATCCGTTCCAATTCATTCGCTAGAACGATATGGTGCTTCTTACGCTCCTCTGCAATAATCTCCTCGGCAGCTTCACGAAAAGCGCGATCGTCATGCTTCTGGTAGCTTTGTATAAGCCTTTTCAATAAATCTGCCCTTGCCATTGCTCTCTTACCTACCAAGAAGGCACAGCCATGTACGCCCTAAACACTGACGATCTCTATTAAAGTAGCATTTTCCTGTATCATTCCTTTTCCAACAGCCATCGTGAAGCCACCTTTCAGTTACTTCTCGATGTCGTTTAGTACAAAAATACTATTATTTTAACTTGTGTAAGTATTTATGCTGCTTCATAGGGAAGCTATTTCTCCATAAATTTAACCTTTCCTTAAAAAAGGTTCATAATTAGGTCTCAGATTTGTGGTCTTAGACATTTAATCTCGAAACTTTGATCTCGGAACTGCAATGGTAATTGCTCAACTAGGTTGACTTGATGCAGTCTCAAGGAGAGGATGGTAAGCTTTTGGCATGAAAGAACTGCCCCCTCTAAATGGACTGAGCCACGCGGAGAAGGATGCCCTGATTCAAGGGCTGTGGCAAGAGCTGCAA
>DVDV01000141.1 GCA_015296075.1 Leptolyngbyaceae cyanobacterium M33_DOE_097
AACAGAATAGACACTGACAGAGCATCAACTTTGAACTGGATTTAGTTACAGAAAAGTAGATACATTGCTGTATCTAGAAAACTAAGCTGCTTGGAAAAAGAAGACTGACCCCTTGACACCCCCACGGCTTCATAGTAGACCTGGTTCAGTTGTCCGGCATAACATTCGATTAGAGGCAGGTTGTCAAATTCCTTAATCACGTTGATGCCAGCACTATCAGCCTTTGATTTCAACCGATTTTGTAGGATCAATAGCGTATTCTCGATGCCTTCGTGAATGTTGACGGGTTTCATTTCGGCTTCGTCAAGTCGGGAGAAATTCCGTAAAGACAACACGATCGCCCGGATGCGGTTTGCCCCAATTTCGAGCGATCGCAGCAGCTTACTCATATCTTCTTGAATAAACTCCAGATCCATCGCATCCATCGCTGACTGAATCTCGGCTACTGGTTGGGGATAATGTTGTTGATAAAGGCTGACAAGATACAAAAGATCTTTCGCATAATCATTAGCAGGCTTTAGGTTACCGTAAATAAAGTTAACCGGATTGTTGATTTCGTGGGCAATGCCTGCTACCAGTTGACCCAGGCTCGACATCTTTTCGGTTTGAATTAGTTGCGCCTGAGTTTGCCGCAACTCGTGCAATGTGTTTTGCAATTGCAGCGCCTGCGCCCGTGATTTTGCCTCTGATTGACGCAAAGCCGCCTCAGCTTGCTTCATCTGAGTAATGTCATGAAAGACAGCGACCCCACCTGACAGCTTGCCATCTCGATCTGTGAGCGATCGCGCCGTGACACTCAACCAAACCATTGTGCTGTGATCGGGCGATCGGGCTAACACCTCAGCTCCATTGGTTGGTTGTCCCTGCACTGCTTGCATGAGAGGAAACTCAGTCGCCGGATAGCGCGTTATCGCATCAGATAAGTAAACACAATACGCATCTCCCGCCATCCACTCGGCCAGGGTCATCTCAAGACTGACACCAAATAATGCCTCTGCGGGATGGTTGAGAAACAGAAATTTGCCTTGCTCATCTGCCACCATGACGCAATCGCCCATACTAGCAAGGATCGACTTCACAACCTGAAGCGCCGCCTCGGAATGCTCAAGTTGGGCGGAGTAGTGCTGTAAGTCTTCTAAAGCTTTCTCTAAGCGAGCCGATTTTTCTAGTGTTTCCTGCTCATAAACCTCTAAGAGCTGCTCCAAAGTCAAAACCTGGGCTTGCAGCTCATCAATTTGGGCCTGTGCGTTTAGGGCATTCAACATCCAGTGTTCCTTACAATTCGTTCCAGTTGTCAGTACGGTCTAGAGCGCTTCACCTCATTCACTGGTCGATTAGTTGCAAACACTATCAATGAGTGGTTAAGCATGACGCTAGAGCATAAACCAGTATTGCCTTGTGGATACGCACCCATTCATCTAATGCACCTTTAGCGATAGCAGACGTTCTACGTTAAAATCCCCTGGAAGCGCGATCTCACGAACGATGCCCGCTCAACGGAATGGCTGATCAACAGACATCATCCGCCAGTAAACGTAGCCTCTCAAAAAAGAAATTTTGACCCGTAGCGAACTTAAGTTGTGAGCAACGCAACTGTTAATTACTTTGTTCACTCCTTATATTTGTAATCCTAATTGCAATAAAGTAATTCCGCAGTTCTACCGAAAGCCATTAAGCGAAGACGGTTGTGCGGTCAAAGGGTAGCATGGCAATCTTGACGTTTAAAGCGAGTGATTTAAACATATCGGCGGTGTCGCGATCGATTTTTAGTTTTGAGAAAAGAATAACAGCCATCAAATTTCCCGATGGAAACACGCCCCCAAACCCTAACACCGATTCCACTCCGTAGGGCACGATAAACTCCTCCTGAGCCGGAACATAGGGACTACCAACTGCATCTTGAACATGAAACACGTTGTAAGTGCGCTGCTCTAAGTCGGTGAGCAAGTCGGGGTCAGGTGTCAGAACATTGTGAATTTCTAGCCCTAGCTGATGGATGAGTTGGGCAATCATGGGCGATCGCGCGACCATCTCCTCACTTATGAGCGGAATTGCTTGATGCCCTCTAGAACCCTGACGGTGATTCCATTCAGGTAATGTACCTGCTGAGGCCAGTAATGTCAGGCATTTGGTTGTTTCAAGAATCTCGACCTCACCTGAGAGTGTCGATGCAGCTTGTTGTAACTCGCTCAACAATTCTGCATAGGAGTGGGTTTTAAACACGCGAACCAGTGCAAACGCACTGGTATCTGTTGTCTCATCCCAAAAGTTTTTGTAGAAGAAGTGAACGATGCGATTGGCGACTTCTTCCATACTCTGAGCGCTTGCGCCTAGCTTGCGGAGGCTAACCCCACATTCGGTCATGTCTCGCAGTGAAAACTTTGTCAGGTCATACATAGCGCTGATTTCCATACAGTTAGGTGGAAGGGCCAAGCCAAAGCCTTACCCTGGTCTTCGCGTTCTTGGTGTCTGATCAAGTTGGGTAGATGGATGCACCAATGCGGGCCTCGTACCCGTGTCATCGCCCAGTAAATGTGAAAATTGGCAAAAAAGCGTGAAAAAATGCGTTCCTAAATTAGATTTCCCACCCCGGCTCTGTGATCCAAAAATCAGGCGATCGCATTGCAAACGCTGGATTGACCTGGATTGAGTATTGTCACCTTTCAAAAACAGTTAACCTAACTCAAGATCACCTTGCAGTGTGAATCGTGACATTTTTTATCTTTCCCTCTCGAAATAGTGATAGCACAAGCGCTAGACGGGCACACTGCAAGCATGGAAATTGAATGGATCGACTCTTTACAATTAGCAATGATCAGTGGCAAAGGTGGTGTTGGCAAAACGACGCTTGCCTGTGGTCTGGCGCGGCGGTGGGCAGAGCAATTTCCGGCTCAAAAAACGCTACTGCTGTCAACCGATCCGGCTCACTCTCTGGGCGATGTGTTGCAGATGCCCGTTACGGATACACCTCGTCTGGTCGATGATTTACCCAATCTTCAAGTGCGAGCCCTGGATGCCAATCAGTTATTGCAAAATTTCAAAGCCGATTACGGCAAAGTTTTAGAGTTGCTGGTTGAGCGGGGCAGTTTTGTTCAACAAGAGGACTTGTCACCCGTATGGGATATGGGCTGGCCCGGTCTGGATGAACTGATGGGCATTTTGGAGATTCAGCGAATTTTGCGATCGCAGGCTGCTGACCGGGTTGTGGTTGATATGGCTCCGAGTGGGCATACGCTCAACCTGTTTGGCTTAATGGATTTTTTAGATGAGTTCATCAAAGCGCTCGATCTGTTTCAAGAGAAACATCGGGTGATTAGCCAAACCCTGGCGGGCCGTTACACAGACGATGAAGCCGACGAATTTTTGCAAACCATGCGCACCGATCTGAAAGAGGGGCGGAGTTTGTTACAAACTGCTGAGCGCACTGCCTGTTTGGTGGTGGCGATCGCTGAACCGATGAGTTTGCTGGAGACAAAACGGTTTTTGGCGGCCTTAGCCGACCTCCACATTCCGATTGGGGGCATTGTTGTGAATCGCATCGTGCCTCTGCCGGGCGGGGATAGCGCCACCGATCTACCTGATGATCTTTACCTGGCCGATCGCCTCTATGAACAGCAACGACTCCTGACCGATTTTTGTGCCCTGGCTGAAACAACGCCTGTCTTCAGCCTGCCGCTACAGCCCACAGAACCTGTTGGTTTTGCTGCACTTGATCAGTTGATGACGCAGGTGCGATCGGTTTCTGCCAGCACGTTAAACCTTGAGCTTCCAGTTAGGTTTCAACCCGTCAAACTGCCTCCTAGTCTTGGTGACTTTATCAACGCTCAACGCCGATTGGTGCTGATTGGTGGTAAGGGTGGAGTAGGCAAGACAACGATTGCAGCCGCGATCGCCTGGGGCATGGCAGTTCAGCATCCTCAGCAAAAGGTGCGGGTCATCTCGATTGATCCGGCTCATTCGTTAGGAGATGCTTTTGGTTCCACGCTCACACACACCCCTACGGATTTGACCCCTAACTTAAGTGGGCAAGAAGTCGATGCTGAGCAAGTGCTTGACCAGTTTCGAGCCGACTATTTGTGGGAATTGGCAGAAATGATGAGCGGTGAATCGGGGGATGAAACTGCTTCGATGAAGCTGGCTTATGGTCCTGAAGCCTGGCGTATGATTGTCTCGCAAGCCCTGCCTGGAATTGATGAGATGCTTTCACTGATTACTGTGATGGAGTTGCTAGAGTCAGGCGAACAAGATTTGATTATTTTGGATACTGCACCAACGGGGCACTTGCTGCGCTTTTTAGAAATGCCAACAGCACTCGGAGATTGGCTCGCCTGGATCTTTAAGTTGTGGATTAAGTACCAGAATGTGTTGGGCCGAGTGGAATTGATGGGGCGCTTGCGTACGTTGCGACAGCGGGTGATGCAAGCTCAGAAAAAGCTGAAAGACCCTGCATATACGGAGTTTATTGGCGTTTTACAGGCCGAAACCGCGATCGCCGCCGAAGCCGTTCGGCTTAGTCAATCCCTAGCCAACATGGGCATTTCACAAAACTTTGTGGTACATAACTGCTTCGACGTGGGACAAGATGTGACGGCTCACTTTCCGACGCAAACCGTTGTGCGTCTGCCCCGCTTACCTCGCTCGGTTTCGGCCCTTGAGCGCATCCAGATTGCGGCGGATCTGCTGTTCTAGCAGGGCACCCCAACAAAAGTGAAGTGAGCCAGTCGCTCAGATATAGAATGGGGGTACTAGATTGACGCACCCCTATGTTTGCTGAGGCAACTTTTTCAGACGTTGTGCCGTTTAAGGCGATCGCGTTTCAAACGCTGTACCTGCTGGTTGCAATTGCGATCGAAGGTTTTATTCTCTACCGCTATTTGGACATCAATCATAAAACGGCAATGCGGTATGCGGCGACAATCAATCTGCTATCGACCTTTGTCGGGTGGATTGTTTTTTTCATCACGGAAGCCTTTTCTCCGCCCCCCTTGGAGTCAGAAATTATCAGTTTCGTTTTTTTTGAACGATTTCTATTTGCCTCAGCGTCTGCTAGTCTGTCGCCTTTTGTCATTTTTGTCAGTTTCTTAATGTTCATTGGTACATTTCTGACCAAATGGTTTGGTTTACGCCTACTTGAGTTTGTATTGGGTAAGGCTCCCAAAAAAGACGATAGTATCGCTGAGCAGGTTTCAGGCTTTCGAATTTTAGGGAGGCGTGTTCGAGGCGTTCAGTTTGATAATCAAGCCAATGCTGTTTTTGTTGCGAATGCCGCCAGTTTTACCGCTATTTTGCTGCTCATCTTTTTGAGAATCATTGAACCTCGTCTCAACGACCTATGGAATTGATTACTCGCTTTTTCGCCACTATCGGAATTTGGGATTTTATTCAAGCTGTGCTCAAGTCAATTCAAGACTTGTTCCCTAAAACCTACGATTCCTGGCAAGCGCTAGTGTGGTTCAGCCTCTACTCATGGCTGATGGCGGCCCTGGCAGTTGATCCGTGGGTCGAGATTTTTATTTCTTCCTGTGCCTGGTTGTTTTTAATTCCTGGTGTACATTGGGCGATGTACAAAGAAAAGTTTCTCAAAGAGAGCTTAACGTGGGGTGGAATTTTTATCGGCCCCTGGATTACTGGGGCATTAGTTTGCACATTTCTTTTTGGTAGTTTAACCGGACGTTTAACCGAGGCCGCATTCATTCTCTGGCCCCCAATCTCGGCGATTATTGCCAGCTTACCCAAATTTGTCAAAGCAGGCCCAACCTATGGGTTTCCTGACCCACCAGTGCGACAAGATTTGATGATTCTTTTCTTAGTCAATTTGTTGATGAGCTGCTGGATTCAGTTCTATTTTCTGACGCAAGAATGGTTAGTCGAGTACCCCACTTTGGTGGAGCAAAACTTTCAAGAGAGCGCTTTTGTCGTGCGCTTGTTTGATGGAGATGGCGATCGCCGGGTTACGTCGCGAGGTTCTCGCATTATTGATGAAGCTGCCAAGGTGCTGGATCGCAACGTGACGAATTTAACCTGGTCAGAGACAGAATTGTGGCTACGCGATTTGGATCAACGGCTCAACGTGGTACAAACAGGGGCATTAGATAAATTGCCTGGTGCGACTGAAAACAACTTATGGACGATTCAAGCACGCGTTCTTCCTGGAACAGAATATGATGTGCAATTGTGGTCGGTGTGGAATGGCCCTAGCACTACGGGGATAGGGTACTACTTCACGAAGACATGCCAGATCCGAAAACGGCTGCGACCGCCCCTCTCTGGCCTCAATCCATTTCAGCGATCGCCCGAACGCAATCAACCAATTACCCCAGAAGGTATTAGCAGGACAATTGATAACGCGGTGGTGGCACGAGTTACCTGTGGTCAAACGAGCGATCGAATGGATGGTCAACCTGCGTCAGCTACGACCCGCTAGATATTCTGAACCGGAGGCTTTCTAACGCTGTTTGAAGTGGACCCTAAAAACTGGACAGAGGGTTAAGCTACACAAGGGTTAACCGGAAGGAGGGTGAAACTTGTGAGCAAAAAACGCAAACAATACAGTGCACAATTTAAGGCGAAAGTGGCCTTGGAAGCTCTGCGGGG
>DVDV01000089.1 GCA_015296075.1 Leptolyngbyaceae cyanobacterium M33_DOE_097
AACAGAATAGACACTGACAGAGCATCAACTTTGAACTGGATTTAGTTACAGAAAAGTAGATACATTGCTGTATCTAGAAAACTAAGCTGCTTGGAAAAAGAAGACTGACCCCTTGACACCCCCACGGCTTCATAGTAGACCAAGTTATGGTAAACCTTATGTGCACGGGTGACTAATGCTCCATCAAAACTGTAGAATTCGATGAATTCACTGGAACATACGATTCTTTGGCATAGATTAGATTGTCCTGGACACGATAGTTGTTGTCTTCGGAAATTTAATCAGGGATGGCAATTATCGGGAACAGCTATTTTCCTATTCGACCAAAAACCCTGTCTTCTCTCTTATGAAGTGAATACTAACTCTGAGTGGGAAACCTGCACCGCAAGCGTTTCAGGTTATGTCGGCAAATCAATTGTTGCTCTGACGATCGCTCGTACTCCAAACAACCATTGGAGCCTCAACAATACAGCAGTATCAGCGGCGGCAGACTGTATAGATCTGGATTTGGGATTTACTCCAGCTACCAATTTAGTTGCCATTCGTCGGTTATCGTTAGCAATTGGAGCACGATCGTCAGCCCCTGCCGCATGGCTAGAGTTTCCAGACTTCACGCTGAAACAATTGGAGCAACACTACCATCGGATAGCTCACGATCGCTACGAATACGCCGCACCGAGCGTAGGCTATGCGGATATTTTAGAAGTGGATGATTATGGGGCGATCGCTTGTTATCCTCAACTTTGGGAGCAGGAGAGGTGAAGATCAATAGTATGTTTGTCGATGACCAGGAAAAAATTCTGAGGATATGAACGTTTGAAGAAATTGGGTGTATTTTTGCATTCCGAGTAACTTAAATGGGAGAGTTCACAATGGTTGTATTCGATGACACTTGTGGTAACTTGATCTACTTAACTGGCAGAAGGGGCGGAGCATGAAGCGGATCAACTTCTAACTATTATTCATCCTATGTTATGAAAATTCTTGCGATTGGGGCGACAGGTTTTGTTGGTTCACAAGTCACTCGCCAATTAATAGCGCAGGGACATCAAGTCGCCCTGTTTCACCGGGGCAACACCACTACCAGTGACTTGGATTCGATCGTCCATTTCTATGGCACACGCAACCAGCTACCCAACTTCAAAGCCCAATTTGAACAATTTGCCCCCGATGTTGTTCTTGACGTTATTCCTTTTACAAAAGCACAAACACAGGATATTGTTCAGGTGTTTGGCGGTTTCGCTCAACGCATTGTAGCCATCAGTAGTGGAGATGTTTACCGAAACTATGAAGGGTTGCAGGGGCACGGCAATCATCCCCCTGATCCCGTTCCCCTAGCGGAAGATGCACCACTGCGAGAAACGCGATACCCCTATCGAGACTTGGAGGGGTTAGACTTCGAGTTTAAACAGGATTATGACAAGATTCTGGTGGAACAGGTGCTAATGCAGCATCCAGACCTACGTTGTACAATTCTCCGTTTGCCAGCGGTATATGGTGCTGGCGATCGCCAACATCGATTTCTACCCTACCTTCAGCAGATGGTTAGTCAGCAACCCATTCTATTGGAGGAGGAACAAGCCTGTTGGCGATTCTCTCATGGCTATGTGGAGAATATTGCAGCGGCGATCGCTCTAGCGGTCACAAATGATCGCGCCGCCGGACGCACCTACAACCTGGGTGAACCGTCCACTCCAACTTTACTGGAGCGCATCCAGAGGTTAGGCAATTGGGTGAATTGGCATGGCGAGATAGTCACGCTTCCCAAAGACCAACTCCCATCTCATTTGCAAATGAATTTACAGTGGCAGTATCACCTGGCGATCGATACAACTCGGTTTCGAGAAGAGTTAGGCTATGTTGAACCCATACCTGAAGCGGAAGCATTGCAGCAAGCGATCGCATGGGAGCAAGAAAACTTGACCACAACCAATACCAGTAGCTGAATAGTGATTTATGGAACCATATATTAGCCTGATTACGCTCGGAGTTTCTGACCTTGTTCGTTCCACCGCTTTTTACAAGCAGGGGTTGGGTTTACCTGCGAAAGAAGAGTTTGAGGGTGTGACTTTTTTGAATCTTAGAGGAACCTGGCTGGCTCTCTATCCCCGTGAGGCACTTGCAGCCGATGCTCACGTTTCAGCAGCAGGGAATGGTTTTCCGGGGTTTACTCTGGCACATAATGTAAAGTCAAAGGCAGCGGTCGATTCCGTTCTTGAACAAGCAAAAGCAGCAGGCGCAACTATTCTCAAACCCGCACAAGACACTGATTGGGGTGGATACTCTGGCTACTTCGCTGACCCAGATGGTTACCTATGGGAAGTCGCCTGGAATCCTCATTTTGATTTAACCAATGGATAGTTAGTCATTCTTATAGCAGGAGTTAGTAAATCATGATTGAAGTCACTCCACAAGACATTAACTCAACCTTCGTTGTGCTTGATGATGTGAACAATGCAATTCCGATCGCGGTGGGCGATCGCTTTTACGAAAAGTTAGAACAGCAATTTGGAGACTTTAAGGGAAAACGACTGATTTCCCACTACACGTTCGAGCAAGACTGGGATAACTGGGAAAGACACCCTGCTGGAGAGGAATTTGTGTGCCTTTTATCGGGACAGCTTGATTTCGTGCTGGAGCAAGATGGCGGTGAGGAAGTCGTATCTCTCAACACCCCTGGTCAGTACATTCTGGTTCCACGCGGAGTATGGCATACGGCAAAGGTTCATACTCCCTGTTCAGTACTATTTATTACACCCGGTGAAGGAACCCAAAGTCGCCCACTCCGCGCAACCGCTTTCGGCGGATCGCTCTCGCAGCCCCAGTAATCATTAGTGTCCAGTCACATCAGCTAGTTCCCCAACTTCCTACACTTCTGAAAGATAGTAAGACGTATCAGATTGAGATCTATTCACGTCGGCAAAATTAACAGCTGAACACAGAAAAATGACTAACAATTCTTTAGAACTTAGAAGGCAAAAATATTTTGAAATTAGTTCACTCATTTCTCAGTTGGATCATAAAACACTAAATTCATTGTTTGATCAGAGTGAGTCGAATGAGTCAAGTACAGGTTGGGGAATGAATCACATGCTTGTCTTTGGAGAATCCAAAGTGTTTGTGAAACGTGTTCCGCTCACAGATGTTGAATACAAAAATCTGTTTTCCACTAAAAATCTTTATCACCTTCCTGCTGGTTGTAGCTATGGCATTAATTCTACTGGGTTAGGCGTCTTCCGTGAGCTTATCACTCATCTCAAAACAAGTCAGTGGGTATTAGAAGGAGCAATTGCCAACTTTCCATTGATGTATCATTATCGGATTCTTCCTTCTATTCAAGAGTGTACAGCGTTAGAGATTGACATAGAACGTTGGGGCAATCATGCCAATATTAAAAAATATGCGTTAGACAGGGTAAATGCCAGGTATGAGTTGGTTTTGTTTCTGGAGCACATTCCCTATGTTTTAGAGACATGGTTGCAAGAGAACCCCAGCCAACTTCAGAAGGCTCTCAATGATATATGGAGGGCGATCGCCTTTCTAAGAACGAAAGAAATCATTCACTTCGACGCACATTTCCGTAATATTTTGACAGACGGTGAGCAAGTTTATTTGACTGATTTTGGGTTAGCACTAGACAAGAGTTTTGCATTGACAGAAGAGGAAGAAATTTTCTTTGAGCAAAACAGTTTGTATGACTATGGGGAAGTCTTGCGAAATCTGGGACATTTGATTAGATCGCCCTATAACGCCTGTTCCGAGAACGACAAGTACAGGATTATGAAAAAATATGGCTTCAAAGACGGTTTGCAACCTTATGAAGTGGGAGCCATATTACTCGATAACATTCAGCAGATTCAGGCGGATGGAGACCTGGTTTTAGATGAGTTTTATGTTTCCAGCATCGTCAAATACCGCGCCATTATTGCACTGATGCAGGGCTTCTTTGCTGAGATGTGGGAAAACGACCAGAAGGACACGCTATTCCCTCACGCCAAACTACGACTGTTGCTCAGTGAGACACGATTTCTCCCAATCTAAGCTGAAGTTGAACGTAGTATAGCGGTTTGAAGCTTTTGGTGTTGCGATCGTCCTTTAGCTGGATTGCTGCTTGCCGTTCAGGGTATATCATAATCTGGTTTAGAAAATTGATTTCAAGTACATCATTGTGAACCTAAATTGCGCTCTAGTCTGCCTAGCTCAACAGCAGTAGCCGAATCCTTTTTGCCATAAGCGATAGCTGCCCATAGAGCCGCAGCTCCTATAGTAACGCCACCTATAATTTGCCCAATTTCAAAATTAACTGTTATCTGGACCTAGCTCTTACTATATGTGATACCTAGGAAGCCCCACATCAATACAAAAATCAAGATTGCTGCGTTTCTGCCTAAACTCCCCAAACAGATGATTAGCCAGGTAGTTTCCCCACAACATTCCAAATCGGAGAAGTTGGCGGAACCATAATGACGTTGCTATGCCTGCTATTGTCACTATTCCTGTTGTTGCTGCTGCTGTTGTTGCTGTTGTTGCTGTTGTTGCTGTTCCAATTGGGCAACCCAAACATTGTATTGCTGCTGCTGTGGCTGTTGTTGCTGCTGCTGTTGCTGTTTTTTAGACATATTAGTAACCCCTTAAGTGCTACACAAAAAGCAGATATCTTTTTCCGTTCGTTCAATTCTCGTAACCGTTAAGAAGGCGATGAACTTGCAGTTTTTATGAACTATAGCGCGTCAGTTTTCTATTAGTAGAAATCGCATCAGCAGAAAATGAGAGTCATAACGAAAGCCAAGATCGATCTAAAAGATTAAACAATTTAGCCCTCAGGTCAAATCATTAGTAGAAAAGTGAATATGCAATTCCACACATCAAAACTGCGAACGAAAATATCAAACTTAAAATCCCCCAAGAAGCGACTTTAATCCATTTTGTTTTTTCGGCATTTCGTTCGCAGTTATATTCTACAGCCAGGGAATACATTGCTGCGATGTCTCTTAAAAAAATTAACTCATTAATATACAGCGAGTCTGGTTTAAACAGCCGGTCTGTTAGTGGCATCAAACTAGGAGTTCGATAATTCTGTAAACGAACTGCCTGTAATACACCTGTTAGAGAAACCAGAGTAGCTATGCTTAAAGCAAAAGTAGATATTCTAATTAAAGAAATTAACCCACTCATATTAGAGTGTTGATTGATCGTTGATTGTAAGGATGTAAAGAAATCCAACTTAAGTAGTAAGGCGCTGAGGAATAAAGTGACTAGAGACAGATAAAACTGAGTTTTACGTTCAAGAGTTTCTTTTCTTCTCATTTCCATTTCATACAAAGCTTGACAGTATTCAAGCTTTGACTTAACAAGAAGTAATTCTTCTTTAGTAAAAGTCTGAAATCTTGGATAGTAAGGATCCGAGTCTTGGCAAGAACTTTGCATGACTTCTTCATGGACGAACTGTTATCACTTCAAAGCATAAAGTTATAAACTCCTAAACTTCCAATCCTGGTTGACTGACAGAAGAGTTTGAGGATGAAACAAAGGCTGGAAGGGAAGGAGAGGCTGATCTATGCTGAGAAGTTACCACACCTAACAGCAAGAACAATGACTCCCACTTCCCGACTCTATGATGCGTTGAATGACT
>DVDV01000227.1 GCA_015296075.1 Leptolyngbyaceae cyanobacterium M33_DOE_097
GCTGGCGAAAAGAACCGACGATAGTGTCAAATAACCCCCGTTCGCTCAACCGTTCTGGCTCTCTTGGCTCTCTCAGATGTCCTTACAATACAGGCATTTTCAGGACTTGAACAGCCTTTTGCCATACTGAGAATTGCTGGACTAAATACTTCAAGCTTGCGTAAATGATTCAGGGCTGCTATACGTACTGATAATCTAAATTTGCTTTGGCAACTGAGAAGTTACAACATTTCAAATAGGGGGATTGATCGAGCTTTTTAGTGGGGATCAAAGTAGTGTCGCGTAGAGGGAACGGCTTACTCCTCTTGACCTATGCACGGCTTTGTGGTGGGTTAGGGATGTTCGCAATTTGTTCCAGCGAATCGGTGCCGTCTTTAGCAATGTTTTCCTGCGTATTTATTCATTTATCCATCTGCGGTCTTCCCGAGTCATGTGAACGATTGAAAAAGTTTTCTAAAAAGCAACTTTAGTCCACCCATTTGTAATGAACGTATGAATGAGGTTCCACACCTATAAGTAATCTGCTATACAGAATTCGTCTACTTATAGCTTCAATACTGAGCATCTAGAATTCGTGTATACAGAATCCAGATTTAGATCTTAATTTGCTGAGTCCTGTCCAGGGATAACCCCTTGCTAAGCTTCACTGAGATACTGTTTTATACGTAACCAAAACTAGCGTTTTCGGTCTTCTTCGTTCGCCTGTTCTAGTTCAAATTCATTTCTGTTGATTAAACCTTAGGAGCGCAACGTGATTCATCGAAAGGCAAGCCTCAAGGGTCTGTCTCGCTTTTTCCTACTACTTGCTTGTGCAGCTTTGTTCACAGGCTGTGCGACCCAATCTCCTACTGCTTCTGGTGGCCCAGGTTCATCTGCCAATCCAGCAGCAACAACTGATAAGAAAGATTTGAAAGATGTGCGGGTGCAGCTTTCATTTTTAATGCAGAGTCTTGATGCACCTTTAATCGTTGCAATCAATAAGGGTTACTTTGCTGAAGAAGGTCTAAACGTTTCGTTTGAGCGTGGTTTTGGTAACGCAGACACGATCAGCAAGTTGGGAACTGGCAAGTTTGATATGGCGTTTAGCGATATGTACAACGCCTTAGAATTTAATGAGAAGAACCCCAATGACAAAGTGATTGCGGTTGCGGTTACTCAAAACAAAGCTCCTTTTGCGGTTCTCTCGCTGAAGGAGAGGGGCATTAGCTCGCCTAAAGATTTGAATGGTAAGAAACTCGGTGCGCCCGCCGGTGATGGCCCCCGGAAGTTGTTTCCATTGTTTGCTCAGGAAGTGGGTGTTGATCCCAAGTCCATTGAGTGGACAACAATGGAGCCAAAGTTAAGAGAGACTTTTTTGCTGCAAGGCAAGGTTGATGCAATCAGCGGTTTTTCAACCTCAGCAATTCCTTCTCTATTGAAAGCTGGTAAAAAGCCAGAAGATATCACCACCTTCTACTACACCGAAAACGGGTTAGATTTTTACGGCAACACAATTCTGGTTAAAGATTCTTTTGCGAAAGCAAACCCAGAAGTTGTGAAAGCCTTTGTTAAGGCTTATTTCCGTGGAATGCAAGATGTCATCAAAGATCCGACTGCGGGTTTAGATGCTGTGATTGCAGCAGACCAAAGTAAGTTGATGGATCGGCAAGCAGAGAAGGTTCGTCTAGACATTGCTTTGAAGTCTATGTATGTAACTCCTGAAGTTGAGAAGAATGGTTTTGGTGCGGCTGATACGGCTCGTTTACAAGAAACCATTGATCAGACTGTGGCAGGCTTTGGACTAAAGAGTAAGCCACAAGTTGCGGATATCTTTAGCGATCAGTTTTTACCACCTAAAGAGCAACGGCAGGTGCCTCCCGCTGCTGAGCGCAAGCCTCTTTCCTAATTCTGTTCAAGTAAGGTGATCGTTTGATGGCGATCGCCTTTTTTATTCTTCTTTCACTCCAGCTAGAGTAACGCCATGACGCAACCAATTACTGAGCTAGATACTTCGGGTTTATCGGGTAATACGGGCGAGCCACTGTTAGAGTTTGATCATGTTGGGCTAGAGTATCCCTTTGAAGGGGCAATGCGAACCATCATTCAAGATGTGACGCTTTCAATTCAACCAGGTGAGTTTGTTTCATTTGTCGGCCCTAGCGGTTGCGGTAAAACTTCGATTTTGCGGATGGTTTCGGGGCTAAGCCCAGCTCGCATTGGCGAAATTCGCTATCGTGGACAACGTATTAATCGTCCGCTCAAGAATGTTGGAATTGCGTTCCAAAACCCGGTGATGCTGCCCTGGCGTAACACATTGAACAATGTGCTATTGCCACTTGAGATTGTTGAACCGTTCAAGCGCGATTTTTCAAAGCAAAAGGCCCGCTACATTCAGATGGCGCAAGAGCTGTTAACAACCGTGCGGCTGCAAGATTTCCAGAAGCAGTATCCTTGGCAATTGTCGGGGGGGATGCGGCAGCGAGCATCGCTGTGTCGTGCCTTGATTCACCAGCCTGAGATTCTGCTGCTTGATGAACCGTTTGGGGCACTCGATGCATTTACCCGCGAAGAAATGTGGGTCATGACTCAAAAGCTTTGGATGCAGGCCAAATGCGTCGGGATTTTAATCACCCACGATTTACGCGAGGCTGTCTTTTTGTCTGACTATGTTTATGTCATGAGTCCTCGTCCCAGCACAATTATCCATCGTGTGAAGATTGATCTACCCCGTCCTCGCACATTAGAGATGGAACTGACCGATGAGTTTAACCATTACTTCTCATCGATTCGTCAAAATATTCACCACAACTAGCTCCATCACAATTCGGTTGAGTTTTAGCCATTGGGTTTCTGCGTTTTTCAGGCAGCTAACAACGAGTTTAGTGAGTTTCCATGGAAAAATTTTTAAGGTCTAAATCAGCGAGCTTTGTGCTACCTTTTGTCGCAACACTTGCGCTATTTATTTTGTGGGAGCTGATTGTTTTTATCTTCAAGATTCCACCGTTTAACTTGCCAGCGCCATCAAGCATCTTTCGCTCGATGGTAGAGTTTGCACCGCAGTTATTACAAAATGCGGGTCGTACTCTATGGACAACGATGGTCGGTTTCGTGCTGGCGATCGCGGTCGGGGTCATTTTAGGCTTCATGATTGGTTATTCCCGCCTGGCCTACATCACCTTGTATCCCCTGCTGGTCGCGTTCAACACCATTCCTAAGGCGGCGATCGTTCCACTGCTGGCAATTTGGTTTGGAGCAAACGCCATTCCAGCCACACTGACGGCATTTTTGTTGGCATTCTTCCCAATTGCGGTGAACGTCGCGCTGGGGCTAGATACCGTTGAACCTGAGATGAAAGACGTGCTGCGATCGCTCGGTGCAAACCAGGTTGAAGTTTTCCAGAAAATTGGTTGGCCGCATACGTTGCCTTACATCTTTGCTTCACTCAAAATCGCGGCATCCTTTGCTTTCATTGGTGCTGTTATTTCTGAGTCGGTTGCTTCAAATGCGGGGTTGGGCTATCTGATTGTACAAGCGACAGCTGACTTTAATGTGCCGCTTGCATTTGCAGCCTTGCTCGTCTTGGCGGCTATGGGTGTCTTGCTATATTCTGCCTTTGCTGTCGTCGAGAAGAAGGTGATTTACTGGGCACGCTAAAGAGAGTCTGTGAGAAGCTTGTTCTCGACCGCTAAGCCGATTGTTTAGCTGTTTGATGACTGCTTTCTGGCTCAATTAGATACATTTCCTAAGCGAAAGTCCCCCAAATTGGGGGACTTTTTTTGGTTTTCACCCAGGTGACTCACGTAAAAGGGGTGAGTTTCCTTAAAAGAGGAACACTAGCCTTCAGACAACCAGGTGTTTAAACCAATTGGAGCTTTCACTTGCGCCAGAATCGCTTGCAATACGTCCCCTTCTAACACCTCTTGCACCAGCAACGTTTGAGTCGCAGACTCCAGCAATTCGCGGTTGAGCTGAAGAATTTCTAAGGCAATATTGTGAGCTTTATCGATCGCCTGCTTCACTTGCCGATCAATCTCAACAGCTACTTCTGAGCTAACCGTTCGGCGTGTGCTGCCACCATCTAAAAACTGCGCTGAGTTCTTTTCAAATGCAACCGGCCCCATATTGCTCATGCCGTATTGGGTCACGGCGCGTTCTGCCAGGTCAGTCGCCTTTTGAATATCGTCACTGGCTCCGCTAGAAACTTTGCCAAACACAATTTCTTCAGCAGATCGCCCGCCCAACAGCGTCGCAATCTGACCCCGCAATTCGTCTTCTAACAGCAAGAAGCGATCTACTTCAGGCATCTGCAAGGTATAGCCCAAGGCACCTAAACCACGCGGGACAATCGAGATTTTTGAAACTTTGCCACCACCGGGCATCAGGGCACCCACCAGGGCATGACCTACCTCGTGGTAAGCCACGGTTTGACGCTCCAGCGGAGTCAGAATCCGAGATCGCTTTTCTAGCCCCGCAATGACTCGCTCAATCGCTTCTTTAAAGTCGGCCATCAACACTGCCTGACGGTTGTTACGGGCAGCCATCAACGCGGCTTCGTTGACCAGATTGGCGAGATCGGCTCCCGCAAAACCGGGAGTTTGAGCCGCAATGACTTCTAAATCGACATCTTCACCCATCACAATTGGTTGAGCATGAACGCGCAAAATTTCAAGTCGGCCGCTCTTGTCAGGTCGATCAACCAAAACCTGGCGATCGAAACGACCGGGACGACGCAAGGCAGGGTCAAGAATTTCAGGACGGTTTGTTGCCGCAATTACAATCACCCCTTGATTACCGTCAAAGCCATCCATCTCGGTTAGCAACTGGTTTAGGGTTTGTTCGCGCTCGTCATTGCCGCCGCCAATTGGGCTACCACCTCTGGATTTACCGATCGCATCCAGTTCATCGATAAACACGATACAAGGTGCTTGGCGCTTGGCTCGATTAAACAGATCCCGCACGCGAGATGCGCCCACCCCCACGTAAAGCTCAACAAACTCTGAACCCGACATATTTAAGAAAGGAACACCCGCTTCACCCGCTGCCGCCTTTGCCAATAAGGTTTTACCTGTTCCCGGAGGGCCAACTAACAAAACCCCTTTAGGAATTTTGGCTCCAAGTTTGCGATACTTCTCACCATTCTTTAGAAAGTCAACCACCTCTTGCAGTTCATGCTTGGCTTCATCAACCCCAGCCACATCTGCAAAGGTGATGCCTGTCTTGCCCTGGTTATAAACACGAGCGTTGCTCTTGCCCATTCCCGCACCAACACCAATGCCACCCCCCGCATTGCTAAATTTCAATAACCATGCGAAAGTGCCCACGAGTAGCCCAGCCGACAAGAGCAAACCCATAATGCCAGTCGTTGTTGCCGCATGATCAAGCATCGTCGTAAATTCGACGTTGTGACTTTGTAACAGGCTGGGTAGGTCTTCGGTTTGCCCAATGGCTTGCGTGAAAAACCGTTGGCTACCAAACTCTGGTTTGAGGGTATATTCAATGCGATCGGGCTTGATCGTTACCCGCTCAACCTGAAAGCTCTTGACCTGTTCAATAAATTTGCTGTAAGCCAACTGTGAACTGCTTTCCATTTTCATTGAGATCATTCCTGATAGGTGGGAATAAGAAGCTAGTAATCAAATTCCCTTTGACCTTTAGACTTCTCACAGTGATTATTCTCATTCAGCTACCAGCAAGCTGCCAGATGGGATTACTTCCCTTCTATTTAGGGTCTTCCGCATGATGTTCTCAGCTACCTACGGTTCTTTCACCACTGTGAATGGGTTTACCGAATATATCTGTGCGATCGCCTGTCTAAAAGTCTAAAAATTCTAGGTGCAGCCTTCTACCTTTATGTTGCGCAATTGGCAGGCTGCTAAACCAGGAGGTGACTCATCATCTTGGTGCAGTCAAGATATGAATAATTTTTTGCATTGATACGTGAGCCGAAGCGAAAAAGGGTGTTGCTCCAATTACAACTGACTTAAATGCCCCCTCTAAAAATACTTTTTCCAACCCTGAAATCATGGGGTGGTGCAGAGATAGTTGTGTGTTGTCTAGCTTTGCATCCACCCATGCCAAGGGCGGGATGTGGTTTATTGAACAATTGCGCCTGAGCGCAGATGCAGTTGTTACTGATCGAATTGATCTAGTTGATATCGTTCGTTGCTTCTTTTGCCTCGCTCTTTCTCTTACGTGCAACTTGTACGCCAAGGCCGATTAAACCTGGTAGTAGTGCAGGTGTTGGTACTGGTGTAGGTTGATTTACCCCGCCGTTGCCTTGGGGCGTTTCTGGAGGGGGGATACCGGGGAGATTGGGCTTCGGAAGATCGACCGTAGGCGATGGAGAAGGTGCCGCAGGGGGTTTCGATGATTGTTTACCACCACCACCCGCAAAGGCTGGTACAAACAGAAAGAGCAACAGGGCAATGATTGCGAACAGTGACATGGGTGAGCCATCCTCTACTAAGTCAACTATTCGCAATTACAGGTAAATCAGTTGATATCGTGAAAACACGGTCAGCCTTGATAGATTTTATACATCTTCTCCGTATATGTTAAGAAAATGTGAATCCTGCGCTTCTACACTGGTGTTAAATACTGAAGTGACGTGCAGATCAGGCGCAGAAGAATGGATAGCGAGCTTCAGGAAAAGTAAAGCTATGAATAGTCAAGTGCATTTAAACGAAAGATGATTTGGGGTGGAGGGGGTGGAAACCCCCGTCTGAGAGCAACGCCCCCCACTCTCCTTGTAACAAAAATTGTGCTTACCTACTTAGTTCTTTTTGTTCTCGACAATCTGAACTTTCACCCCATTTGAAAGATATTTGGCGATCGCCTCACCCAATTCTTTTTCAGCCGATTTAGGCGGAGCTGGTTTAAAGTCAGCAATAAACAACGCAACTAAGACCGCGAAAGTGACGATTGGCAGGACTAGCATATTTTTCCTCCGATGAAGCCGTTTATAAAGTGAGAATCACAGAGATTTGTAATATGGAACTACAAATGTAGTAACTTATTTTCGGAGAAAATTGCAATTAATTGTCTGAGTTTTATGACTTGCTGAAAAATAAAAACTGAGGTCGCTATCTGCATTCGCTAGGTTTATGAAGCTCAACCCTTGCTGAAATTGCATTTCAGGTATTTTGGAAGTAGAGAATGGAGTCGTCTACACCAATGCGACAGTTTTAAGAGTTGGATCTATTGGTCTCGCAATTTGGTAAGACTTTTGCCAATCACGTTGTTGAGGTCAGTCTCCCGCTCTAACCAAGATGACGATAGCTATATTGGCAAACGAGTAAGGCGCAGAAAAGCAAACAAGTTCTGCTAAAAAGAGCTGAGATTGCCCTCTCTACAGAACTGGTTGGTTATTTTTTGTCTCAGCGCGATCGCAGGCACTCACCCATAATTGCAAATGAACCAGGCGTTTGAATTAGATTCATTCACTGGGAGATGGCAGCTAGTGGATGATTTAGCCTACATAGACGAGAAAAAGTGTTTAATTAATTGTGGAAAATGACCTGGAAGTAAATTGATCCCGATCGCAGATTTGACCAGGTAGCCCGTCAGCACAAGAAACACACTGATTGTCAGGTTTAGTGCAATCAATATAATAGTGGCTGCGATCGTATTTCCAATCTTTGTCACCTTTTCAGGAACATGCTTGCGAGGTTGAGAACGGCGATCTTTACCGATAAATAGCACCACGTAAAATCGTGAGAAGAGTAGGTCAACCACAAATCTCAGGTCAACAATTTTGGGTGCTGGTTTAGGAATTGCGCTGTCAATCACACGCCTTAGTTCCAATAGCTGTTCTGAACTGAGGCTCTGCAAAACTTGGGGAGCAATAGTTGAAAGATAGTATTCAGGAGTTCGAGATTTGTAATCAACGGAAGTGACTTTTTCTGATTGAGTCGTTACATTCATAGATGATTGAGGTTAAGCATATTTCCAAAAACTAAGCCCAGGTTGGCGACCATGAAAGCAATCCAAAAAACTTCCAGGCTCTTCCATCCAGACAACTTCAGGCGATGAGTCGTAAACGCAAGTTGAAAAATGACAAGGATTGCCCAAAATAAACTAAAGCCCAAGTCGATCGCCCAAACTTGAGCCGCGTTCAAATTGAAGGGCAATCCTGACATTCCATAAGGTAGGTCTGCAGTCAGCACGCCGATACCAACAATACCAATGCCACCCGCAATTGAGAGAAAGATGGCACCCGTTCCAGTCCAGGCCAAATAGACCACTATGATTTCAGTCAATAACCAAATGGCAGCCGTTGCTTCGTAATTGGATAGTAAATAACCTGTAACTGCGTAGCTAACTAACAGGGTGATGAGACCAAACCAAGATCGGTACATGAGAATACTGCTCTGTTTTATTTTGAGGCATACAGTCGAGTCGCAGTGAAAACGTTGAGCTGTCAGTAACTTGATTGACTCACTACAACCCAGGTGAATGAAAAGCCCGCAACAGAATGCTATGTGATGGTATAGATTACTTTCAGGACTTGCAATCTGATTTCAGCAAAGTTTTCAAAAAAACGTCAATTCTTTATCTACTTCAAAACCTCAAAAACGTTTCAGTATTATTCACCACTACAGAATTTCTACGGATGCCTTGCTATAGTCATAGGCATCCTGGTTAGAACGAGGTGCAGAGGTGAAATTCTTGGCTTAGAACACAGCTTCCACACTTCTTCTATTTCCAATCTCCTCAGTCATCTAGCAACAGCTATATTCAGACATTGAATATCCCAAACCACTCAGACAAACTGAAGCGTTTTGAGCGCAGAGCTATTTATAGCAGTACTGGAAAAAGTTAGGACGGGGTGCAGGGACGAAACCCCTTGGCTGGGGGTGTAACCAACCCCCTATGGCCTCATACCAAACTTTACGCGTAGCGCTATAATCGAGCGACCAGCGAGTTTTGCCTATCTCAACCTGATAGGTTTAGAGAACTTGCTGTCAAAGTAAATTTGACGGATCTATTATTGTTGTTGCGAGCAAAGCAGAAGCGATAACCAGGTAAATTGAACAGTTCTGCTGATTCGTAATTCTCAGGTGAAGGCACGTTTATTTTCAGCCGCCGTCTCTTTGCCGTTTGCAGATTTTAGCAAATTGACCGATCGCGTTTGGTGGCACAATTGCAATCCTCAATTCTGCGCGATCGCTCAATCTAAGACACACTATTTCAGGCAAACCTAATCACGGTTCGTCACCATCTTGGGCTGCTGCAAAAGTCTTGGAAGTGAATGCCAAAGCCTCAAATTCAGGATTTGATAGCCTAATTCATCCTAATCAAAAGATGCCAAATTCTAGCTTAGTGATAGATTTTGCTTGTTTTGGCTAGCAAGTAGATTGATTAGACGATGCACTATTGAGTTCATCTAATTTCTTGTTGTCAGGATACTCAAAGTAAACCGCAATTAATAGCAGTCAATATTGAAATTCGGCTGTTTGAAGTTTGACCATCCCCAAAGACCATATAGTTATATCAGTCCTCAAGGGGTGTGAACGGTAGTTGCACTACTTGAGTGTTAGATGCCCTTATTGCCCATTATTTTGACAAAATTCCTTAAATCGTCTCAACAGAACAATTACTGAAGCTATCAATAAAGTTTCTGCTGCTCAAGTTGAAGCACTGCCAAACTTTATCAGTATTGCGGCTTAAACGATACCGACTCGGCCAAACGTTGTAGAAGAGGATTGTTCTATCCGTTTAAGCCATTTGTTAGAGCGTGTCTAGCAAAAGCCCTACCTCAATTGTAGGACTTAAGAGGCATCTATCCTCCCTCTAAAACGTCTTAAATATCGTTTGAGAACTATTGGCTTTTCAGTATTAGAGAGATTTTTTAGAAAAGTGCTTGCTAGGTGAGATAACAAGCTAGAGAGTGGACTGCAAGTAAGAAAATATCTTGAAAGATATTCGAGATGATCAAAATTAGATGATTTTTTGAAGTTTGGATTTTAATCTGGAAGAAGTGGCGCTTGTAATTATTCTTTATTTTCAACCTAATTGCATTTGTTCTCAACAATGGCTTATACCAATTCTCTAAGTCCCATTTACAGATCCTCGTAGGGGTGGTTCGCGTTCGTGTAGCGTTTCCGAAGGAAATACCGCTCTTACAGATAAGCATCTGTAGCCCAGTTTTGCAGAATTGGTATTACATCCGTTCCTCTGCTGGCTATTTGGAAGGTTCTCATCATGCTCACTTCCTGGTGAGTCTCAGCTAGAACAAAAAGAATCCATCGCTCCCAAAAATCTTCTTAAACCTAAAGAGTTAAATAATTTTTTAGCGATATAGAACCTGTTTTTTTAATTCGTTATAGGGTAAATGAAATAGGCATTTAGCTTATTTATTTTTGGGATGCTGACAAACGCTTAACCAAAAAGCTGAACCATAGTTTGTACCGTTATCAACTAGCACCTTGCCAGTCATCCCAGAAAAATCGATGTAAATAGAACAGAGGTTAAGATTTTTGAAAATGGACTTGCGAAGACTTCATCGTAAAACAGCTCCTATCCTGTTTATTCCTTTCTTGTTAATGGCATTAACTGGCGTGATTTATCAAATTGGAACAAGCTGGTTTGGCTTATCTAATGAGTTAGGTAGCTTCATGATGGACATTCATGAGGGAAAGTTTTTGGGCGGGAAACTCGTGCCAGTCTACGTTCTTTTGGTAGGGGTAGGCTTGCTCGGAATGCTTGTAACTGGTGTAGTGATGATCAAAAACCAGCGCAAAGCTCTACAAGCTAATGCCAAACGAAACGTGCGTTGGTTTCATCATTTGTTAGCTTTGATCTTCTTTCTTCCCTTATTAATCAGTGCTTCAACAGGGGTTGCTTTTCGAGTTGGAAAGGCTTGGTTTGGTTTGCCTGCTAGACCCGCCTCAATTTTAATAAACCTGCATCAGGGCGCTTATTTAGGCTCTACTCTACAGTCTATCTATGTTTTGCTGGTGGGGGCTGGCTTGATTGGGCTAGTGATTACAGGCATCCAAATGACTAGAACTTTTCGCAAAAGGAACCTCCAAGCTCCTACTAACTCTTGATGTGCAATTAATGGTTAGTTTAGGCGTTTAGTTTGAGCCTATTGATACGTTTGTTCACCTGTAAATAGTGGTTATAAAGTTAGAAAAGATCACACCTTAAAACAGAGTTTTTATAGTAAGTTTCTCGTCTTTTCGGGATATTAGTTGATGTCGATGTATCTTGTAGTAAACCTGCAATTGGCACGCCAATCATGGGTAACCAGTTAGATTGTTTATAAAGGAGTGCTTCTTTGTTGAGAAGGCTTTTAACTTATTTTTTACTTGATAAGTAAATATGCTACACAAACTAGTCTTGTATCGATTACTTGTTATTAGTCTAGGTGTATTTGGTAGTGGGATGGTGGCAGTCGCTCCTGCTCAGGCAGGGCGCTATGTGCTTAACCAATCTTTTTCAACTATTGAACGGTACTTTGGGCGGCATTTAACCGAATCGAAAAGACAACAGGGCAATGAGGTTTTGACAGAGCGAACCTACTCAAATACTCGGTTGCGTCGAATGATTCCCAATTTGCCTGCTAATGCAAAGTTCAAAGTTATTTTTGTCAACGGCAAAGCACAGTGGATCGCTCTAGTACCAGCGACAGGAGCGGGGATTCCGGTTGAAGATAAGGCTTGGCAGGCTTTTGTGTACGATCGCGCCACAGCTTTCAACTTTTTTGAATATATTTTCGGTTACCGACCACCAACCTACACCCCAGTACCAGGCTATTACGGTGGTGGACATGAAGGCTTCTACGATAACCGAATTTGCTTAGGCGATGGCATTCAAACAACTTACACCGAATATATTTCGGGTGTGGGTGATATTCAACTTTCCTACACGCCTGAATGTGAACCCTTCTAAGCTAAGCTAGGGAGCCATTTGCTTTACCCTTAGCTACTTGCTCGGTTAGAGGCTTTGTTGCAGGGTTGGGGACAAAGACTTCTAAGGCTTTAGGGCAAAGCTCAAATAGAGCTGGAGTAGTTGTGGTGATTTCGCCATCGGTATTAATTCGCTTGTGACTCCGAGTCCAAACTTTGATCTTTCGGCCATGCCATCTCGAAATGCCAATTCTTTCGCTAAATCGCCCTGATCGGAGCGCTGGCAGCAGAAAGAAAATATGCCACCAACGGGGTATTTCCATGCTGTATAAGTCAAGCCGTTGATCATCGATCGCCGCGTCTTCAGCAACCGTTAACCCACCCCCATAATAACGACCATTACCTACCGCAATTTGTAGCGATCGCCGGGTAATCTCAGCGCCATCATCAATCTGAATCACTGTGGTAAAACGACGGGCCGTTGTAATCGTCTTAATTGCGGCGATCGCATACGCAAACACACCCCAGCGCTTTTTCAACTTGCCCGAAAGCGCTTGCGTGATTTTGATGCTCAGGCCACAACTGGCTACGTTAAAGAAATACTTACCATTCACCCGCCCTAGGTCAATACGTTGTCGATACCCTGCAGCAATGACGGCACAGGCTTCTGGAAGGGTGCGGGGCAAATTCAGTGTGCGACCCAGGTCATTTGCTGTACCCAAGGGCAAAATGCCCAGTGGCAGGTTCGTTTCAAGGAGGGCATCAACCGCTGCATTGAGGGTGCCATCACCACCGCCAACCACCACCGCCGAGACTTTATCATGGTACTGACGAATGCAATTAGCAAAATCTTCTGCCTGATTAATTTGCCCGATAATGTACTGAACCCCCAGGTTATTAAAACTCGCAACAACTTCACCAAAACGCAAAAGTCCTTGCTTGGAGTGAAGGTTAATCAGCAATAGAATTGGCTTATCCATACAGGAACAGATTAAATCACCACGTTTGATTTTTCCACCTTAGAAGAGAATACCGTCTAAACCTCTTGTATAAACCAGCTCACCGAAGAAAATTTTGAGATTAAGAGCTGTTATGGGTAGGTAATTACATTGTAGCTGTCTGGTTAATCGCTAAATGGCGCTTTTGTAAGCCCAACCCATAACTTTCTCTCAAGCTCCATCGCAAACAGGGAGGGGTAGAAGCAAAACCCACCCTACGCATTCTGAATGATTGATGAACCGGATTTGATAGTAAGTCTATGTTTTGTCTTGGTGGCTCTTCACTCAGCTTGATACGAGCGACAAAAAATGGAGTCAATAAACTTCCAAATATTTAGAACAAGCTGCTGCAAAACAGGTTGAATGGCATTGACACCGAAAGCAAACAGTAGCGTTAACCCAACCATAAGTGGTAAAGACAGCAAATACCCAACCAAATTTTCTTTTACAACTAGATTCAAAATACGATCCACAACAAAATTATGGATTAGAAAATAGCTATAACTACAAGCACCTAAGCGAATCATCCAAGACTGCAAAGAGGAGATGCGGCTAAGGCTACGCGTTAACACCATCGAAAGAAGTGTCAAACCTAGAGGTATGAGCAGATCAACCACAACCCAACCAGCTCGATAAAACTGACAAATAAATCCAACTGCGTAAAGTAAACTACCAATCAAGATAGCTCGGCGCTGACTCCAAAAAATTGGTCCACGGCCCTTTTGATAGTCGATCGCGATCGCCATGCCAACAACAAACGTACTCAGCTTAGAAAGAAACATTTGAAATGGCTCTTCATCTGCTGGCGTATCGATCACAATATAAGTCGGATGCCCACCCAGCAAGTAAACGGCTAAAGCGCGGTAAGCAATCGTAAGTAGAATGCTAAACAAGAGCAGGTTTCTCAAACCCCAGCGCTGCAATAAGTTAAGAAGTACGGGGGAAACAAGCGTAAAGCTGATAACCAATGGAATAAACCACCACGGCCCACTTGTTGAGAGTAGCAAATCGCCTCGATAGTCAGCGGTAAGAGGGAAAGTCAGCCCAGCGAAACTATGCCATGCATCAGGCTTGTAGCTGTTCGTCAAAGTGCCAATTAACCACAGCAACGGGTAAGAGAGCCATGCCACTGTCCAAAAGGGAAATAACAATCGCAACAAACGCCGCTTAAAGAACTGAATCGTGTTAATTGCTTGCCCCTTGAGAGAAAGTATCAGGCTAAAGCCACTAATGAGAATGAACACGTCTAAAAACTGAAAGCCAAACCATAGAGGGGCCGTCAGTATTTGCATAGGAAGTGGTATCTGGCTGGGAGTTGCGATCGCAAAGAGCTGCTGCAAGTTGTCGCTTAGGCCAGTCGGTTGCGGTGTAAATTCATATTTTCCAAAATAAACTTGAGCGTGGTAAAGCAGAATCATGACGGCTGCCATAAATCGAATACCTTCAAGCCACACAAGCCGCTTTGGTTTTAATTCTTTGGGGTTTGCAGTTTTCTTTGAAACAGTTGAAGTAAGGAGTTGAACCATCTCTCTGCTGATGAAATTAAATGAAAGCGAAATCCTACACAGGGAAGAGATGAAATAGTTTCGAGTTCTAATTCAGCTAGTCTCGATAAGACAAAAGTTTTTTAGGAATAGTTTCTGGATCGAAATTATTCTTGCTAGAAACCAGGTTAAAGATTTAAGACTCAACGCCTCAAGAAAATTAGTTTGTTGCCTTACAACAAACTTCTTCAGCTTTTTGGAAGTTATAAATTGGCTGCTCTAAGATCTCCACTATTGGACTTATTTAGTAGAACATTGATTTTCAATGCCAATTGACACTGTTGCCACAAGATAAAATCTTTATTCCCATTAGATTTAAGGATCAGAACTTAGTATTTCTGACAAAGAGCCTTAAGATTTAGCACGGATTACCTCACTTTTAAGCCAATTACTAGACTTAATACTAGAGGTATCTTTCACTTTTTATGTCTACCACGAGATAGTAATCAACGTTTGTAGATATCCATCCGGATGTAGAAACTAAATTGTTGATTTCGCGGTTACAGTATCCGTTTATTTAAACTTGACTTAACCTACTGCAGTCCTAAATCACTTGTGAGACAGGTGGGTAGAGAGATACCCAAAGAAAACCAGTGAAGTGAAAACTGGCAGTTCCCTTGTCTTAAGCGATCGCTTTTCTCCAGACAGAGAGTTGTATATATGATAGCGAAATGGATTTAGTTAATTTAGAAATTGGATCCGCTAAACCAATCTCACTGAACTTGTCACATTAATGTCACATTTGATACTTACTATATAAGTACCACTCAACTTACTCAAATTCAGGCTAAGTTTGGGACGCTGGGTATTGGGGTTGCCCTCTCCGAGTTGAAATTATTTTACTTGAACTGTTTCTAAAAATTTCAGTGATTTAGTTTTTACTCAACCTTCTACCCTTCAAAGCGACTGTTTTCAATTAGCTTTTTTGTAACCATTTTTGCAGTTCTGAGAGCTTAGCAGACTGAAACATGTTACTTCCATCCGTTGTAGACGAGCAGCTAATTTACCAATTTAAGTATTGGGATCAAAAAATTCTAGATGGAATGTTTCACCGCAATGAAATTTATACTCTCTTTCGGGCTTACTCTCACCAAGATCGATTAAAAGCCTATGCCGATGCTGAACAGCAAACCAACAAAGGCATTGCTGTATGCATCACGGTTTCAAAGGCAAACTACTGTGTTTGGTTAAATTTGCGATTTTTAGAAAAAAGATATTGTTTGCACTCTGTATCTTAACTAGCAAGGCTTTAGATGGTTCATAAATAAGAGATGAGTTGAAAAGATTTCCTGAGAAGACCTTCACAAACTAGATAGGAACACCAAAGAGTTTTTAAGCTGGTTCAAGTTCTAAGGGATGTTGAATATGAGTAAGATAAAAATATTGTTCAATTGAGCAAAGTTCAATCTCAGCGATCGCAGCAGATGCCTCTGAGCTAACAACAACAAAATTTATTCGCGGTTCTTCACCGTCTCACATCCTCATCCCCCTGATCGAAAGCATTGACCAAGATTTTTAGCAAAAAGAATCTGAGTGTAGGGAGTCTGAAAAAAAGTTGTCCGAAGCCGTGCTAGAAAAAATTCTAAAGTCTATTCCACAGCCAAGTTGCCACTCCCTTGACCTCGACCCAGTCTTCAATGCAACCGTTGTGGAATTACGTCATTTTTTACGCACTGAGCGAGTTGTTATTTGCCGCTTTGATCTGGCCTGGAACGGCTTGGTTATTGCAGAATCAGTCAGCTCTGATGAGTTTTCTATTATAGGCCGGGTAATCTATGATCCGTGTTTTGAACTGTACTGGCAAAAGTACTTTCAAAAGAGGAGAATAAATGTAATTGAGGATATAGAAAAAGCAAATATTCAAGCCTGTCACCAATCGCTTTTGAAAAGCCTAAAAATTCGAGCCAATTTAGTGCTGCCAATCGGGCGCATCCGGAGGTTGGGGGAGTACGGGGCGGATTAGCGAGAATAGAAGAGGATACAAAAAAGGGGCACCCAGTGGGTGCACCCCAATCAATTAAGTTCTAGATCTATGCTAACGCTTTCAGACGTCGTTGTTTCA
>DVDV01000301.1 GCA_015296075.1 Leptolyngbyaceae cyanobacterium M33_DOE_097
ATCTGCTCGAGTAGGTGCTGTTGGCGTTCGCTTAACTGGATAGCGAGGGCGTAAGGGGTCGGCATGGTACAAGAACTGCTGGATTTTAGACATCAGTTCTATTCTAGCTGTCTAACTACTCTTGCCTTCATGCACTAGCAGCATAGCGTAATTAGAAGCTCATAGATTCGTCTTTTGAATCCACTGCAAGCTAGAGTGTATAACTTTGATCTTGTCCATGGTGTGATCGCTGAGGTAGGGTAAATTGTAGTAGTCAAGACTTTATCTGACACTCACTGTAAACTTGATACAGATTGAGAGGGTCAAAATGAATACACAAGACAAGATCACCAAAAACAAACTGGGTGTGTTCAATCTCGCCAAAATTCTGGGTAACGTTTCCCAAACATGCAAAGTCATGGGGGTCTCGCGAGACAGTTTCTATCGGTTTAAGCAATTGTATGAGACAGGAGGCGAAACTGCACTCCAGGAGATAAGCCACAAAAAGCCCTGTATCAAGAACCGGGTGGATGCTTCGATTGAGCAAGCCGTGGTCAACTTTGCGATTGAACAACCCGCTTACGGACAATTGCGGGTCTCGAACGAACTCAAACAACAGGGACTATTTGTCTCTCCCGGTGGCGTGCGCTCCATTTGGTTGCGGCATGACCTGGAAACCTTTGCCAAGCGACTCAAAGCCCTCGAAGCCAAGTCCGCCCAGGACAATCTGATTCTGACGGAGGCACAACTGAAGGCGTTGGAGAAGGCGAAACAAGAAAAGGAAGCCCACGGCGAGATTGAAACGGAACACCCTGGCTACCTGGGTTCCCAGGACACCTTCTATGTCGGCACTATCAAGGGAGTGGGTCGCATCTATCAACAGACTTTTGTCGATACTTACTCCCGAGCGGCCATGGCCAAACTCTATGAAACCAAGAGTGCTCTGATCGCAGCAGACATGCTCAACGATCGGGTCTTACCTTTCTTTGAGTTTCAGGAAGTGCCACTCCTCCGGATTCTGACCGACCGGGGTTCAGAGTATTGTGGCAATGTTGAGCATCACGAATATCAGCTGTATTTAGCGATCGAGAATATCGACCACACCCCTACCAAAACCAAGTCTCCTTAGACGAATGGGATTTATGAGAGGTTTCATCGCACAATGCTGGAGGAGTTTTATCAGATCGCTTTCCGCAAGAAGCTGTACACCAGTGTTGAACAGTTGCAACAGGATGTCGATGATTGGATTGATTCCTACAATTGCACTCGACCCCATTCAGGTCGATACTGCTATGGCAAGACCCAATGCAGACCTTCCTCGATAGCAAACGATTGGTGAAGGAAAAGATGCTGCATCAGCAGTTTGAGGATTCAACTAAAATGGAGCAGAAGAATGAAACACAACACGTAGAAAACACTGCAACAAATGAGACAAGTCTGACACCATTTCTCAGTGTCCGGTAACTCAAAGTGTCGAATAAAGTATTGGCTATTACAGATAATTAACAACTGCTTAAGGTCTTCTTCACTCTCTTGTATCTCAAGTGTGTACATCCCTGCCATACTCTACAACTGAACTCTCTACCAGTCTTATGTCATCTGTCGTCTACTTTAGAGAATTGGTATTAGATGAAGCTTTAACTCACGAGGGAGATCGCACCAGTGTTGTCCAATTTCACTCTGAAAGGTTTACCGTTTCAAGTTCGATTCATTTTTAGTAGTCACAGTAAAGATTAAGAATTTTGCGCAACTCAATTTGCCAATATTGTAATCTGCTTAAAAGGCGAAATCTTTGTTCTGAGCTAGCTCCGGCGATCGCAAATTCTGCGCAACTCATTTGAAAGTGATTTAGAGGGTCAATTTTCAGAGGCATAAGACTGTTTGCATGATTACTGACGTTCGTAGATTCAAAGAAGCCTAAAACCCTTTCACAACAGCAATTTCAGTAACTGAAATTCTGCGCAACTGATTTGCAAGCATCTGAAAGGGTAAATTTTCGACCGACGGCTTATTTTAGTGGGCAGAGAATAATTTTGCGCAACTCATTCGCTCACAAATTGAATTAAGTCATAAACAGCTTGAAAAACCTGAAAACTTTGCTGTGAAAGGATTTAAGCCTCCCAGAGAAAAGCGCAACTGATTTGCAAATTGCGCAATGTAACATGACCAGTCACACCTCAGATGATGGCAATAAGTAACGAAAATGACGTTGATCTGAAAGAATAGAGCTGTCAGTGAATTACCTCGAAAGTCGCCATAGCGGTAAAGGAATATGGCTTGATTGGGTGTGAGTTGAACTCAATTGGAAAGCGTGCGGATTTCATCCTGCTCTTGTTTGTTTAAGGGGCGATCGATCGCCTGAAATTCGTAATACTGGTACTCACTCATTGGCAATTTCCCCTGCTTATTTAGGAAATGAAATACTCATATCCTGATAGCCTTTGAGATCAAACGTCCAAAATTCAAACTCGCTTGCAATATCATCAACGACTTTATACTGAGCTGTTGTTTTCATAGTGAAGTTAGTGATCAGGAAAACGCGATCACGGAGTCGATCTGTTGGCGTAGTCGCCCCAAGGGAGCTAAGAGAATCACCCGCTTGAGTCGTTCGCACGATTATGCTTTCTTGATTGTTAGTCAACCTCGATGCTGCCCTTCTCAAACTATCAAAATCTTTCTTTTCAGGTGAGGTATAAATTTCAACAATCACTTCTACATTCATATCAGCCTAATCGACCAGTATTCGTTGTCAGAAAGAACGTCAAACTCTATACTCGCTTTGCCGTGAACAAAGAACTATCTCCCTGGTGAAATTTAATTTTTCCCTCCAACTCGTTTTTATCTTTTAGTTTTAGCCAACCACTGCCAAAAGCTTCGTCATTCTCATCACGTCCTTCCCAGGTGAACTCAAGCTTCTCACTTTTTCCTTCTTTCACGATTTCACCATCAATTTGTCCGGCCACTAAACCGAATTGAAAATCGCCTGCTCCCCGTTTATCAATTTCAATATAAGCCTGCACTTCCATGTTGAAGTAATCCTCGTCCCAATTCTCCATGTCAGTAATATGCCAGGTTCCCTCAAATTTCATGATTATTTACTCCTCGTTTGTCGTACAAGAAATAGAATTTACTTCCAGCCAATCGATCGCTATTTTCTCCAATGCCTTTTGTCGGTAACGGTACCAATCATCCACAATGTCATAGCGATAGATAGCGTGTTTGAAGCGTTGAAATGCACCTGAACCTTGAATTTGAAACAGCAATTCATCGCTTAATTCAGCATCCTCAATCTCAGTGCAAAACCTTTCTATAATTGAGTATTCATGAATATCAAATTTACTGGGAAGTGATAAATAGTCATCTGAGTCTAAAATCTCTTGGGCTTTCTGGATCGCTTCCCTTTGCCACTCAGGATAGGATTCGATAGCGTCTTCTTCCTCAGCCGCTTGAAGCTCCTCACTGCTAATGGTAACTAGCTCACCTGTTTGCTTGTTCAGGTATGCATGAAGCTCATCGCTGAGCGTATCCATTTCATCGACAATATCCTGAAGTTTGACTATGAGAACCATACTCCACAAATCTCTCAACTCAACAGCGAGATACTGAATTATAAAAGCTGTGGAGAGAAGGGACATGCGATCGATTGAGAGAATTAACAGTTCTTGTAAGCATCCCCTCCCAGTTTCAAGTCAGGTCTCGCTGTTGCAGCATTGAAACTAACTTGCGTTTGCGGGCATGGGCTTGCAGAAGTGCGGTACGATACCGTTTCCATTCCTCCTGCTGCCCCAACTGAAGATAGGCAGCCCGAACTCGACGTAGCCAGTTAATCGCGTAATAGTAATACTGCGCTTTACCCTCATTCATAATTGATTCCGCACGTCGGCGAGCATTTTCAATCACCCAGTCAGGACGATGGGTAACAGCAGCATCCATAACCGGATGAATCAAATCTGACTGGTACGAACTGAGCTGAGTGACTGTGGCGATCGCATCATCAATCAAGCCTTCCTCCAAAAAAATGGTAGCTTTTGCCTCTGTACCCAGGTAGCTAGAATCTTGGCGCAACTGAGTTAGTAAGTCCTGTTGCAGAGAAGCCCAGCGTTGACCGGCTAACTCCTTCAGTTTCAGATAATCTGGCAGGGAAGGTTGAAGTTGAAACGCCTTTAACCTAGACTGGAGGGCAATCTCCTGATCCATGCCCTCTGCCAGTTCGCTCGTCCAAACAGCTAATTGATACTGATCGTGACCATCCAGCGCTAGCCCTTTCGTGGCAATCTTGAGTGCCTGTTCCAGTTCTCCCTGCTCTCGCAGGGTTTGCGCTAAAGCCAAAGCCTCTCCTGGTGTACTCATTTGCTGGTGCGCCTGAGCGATCGCCTCCTCCGTTCGCCCCAGCTTTGCCAGCATTTGCAGATAGCGATCGGTCTGCCCTTCTGCTTCTGCAAGATAGAGATACTCTTGATGTCTGCCCTGCCGCTCTAGAATGTTGAGCCGAATCCAGGCAAGATCATCAGCAAAATCAGGTGCTTCCAGCAATTCTCAGTATGGCAAAAGGCTGTTCAAGTCCTGAAAATGCCTGTATTGTAAGGACATCTGAGAGAGCCAAGAGAGCCAGAACGGTTGAGCGAACGGGGGTTATTTGACACTATCGTCGGTTCTTTTCGCCAGC
>DVDV01000373.1 GCA_015296075.1 Leptolyngbyaceae cyanobacterium M33_DOE_097
AGCAAGTCATCAAAAGCTTTCCGGTTCAGCCCCGTCAGGGCACGGAGCAAACGGTCTTGCTTGAGAATGCGCTTCAGGTCTAGCATCGCTTTCCAGTTGACGACAGGTTGCCTTGATTATCCCCTATTTCCCAACAAGTCTGATCTTTGGGAGTGGATTTGATCATGGCGGATATTTTGAAGTTTGTTAGAAAGCGAAGCAGTCACAGCCGATCGCCCCCCACAAAGGAGAGAGGTCTGAACTGACTTGGTTTAGCGCCTGAGCCGTCGATTTCGCTAGACAGGTTGGCATATGGAAACAGCAGCCAAGATGAAAGGGTTGATGATTATCAGCAGATTTAGCTGAGACATTCATCGGCTGACGGGCATACCCACCGTAGCGGACTACGGGAGACCAATCTGGCAAAACTGGAATGGCAGGCGGTGCAAGGTGATTAAACTCATGTACTGCGTATACTGGCTTTCCACCCATAATGGTCAAAACGGATTCAATCTCTTTAATTTGAGCCTCTGGAATGGAAAAGTAGTCTGCTGAAAGTACAGTTAAATCAGCCAGTTGACCAGGCATGATCGCCCCTTTTTTGCCCTCCTCTGAGGAAAACCAACTGCTGCCCACGGTGTAGAGCCGCAATGCTTCCATCCGATTGAGCCGCTTCTGTTCAGGATAGAGCGAGGTGCCGCCGATCGTTTTACCACTCACTAACCAATACAATGCCACCCAGGGATTGTAACTGGCGACGCGGGTCGCATCAGTGCCAGCACCAACAGGAATCTCTAGCTCTAGCATTCGCCGAATCGGAGGAGTCGATTCAGCCGCCTGTTGCCCATAGCGATTAATGAAGTATTCTCCCTGATAGACCATGCGGTGCTGAATCGCAATGCCACCGCCAAGTGCTTTCACTCGTTCGAGGTTGCGATCGCGAATTGTTTCTGCGTGGTCAAACATCCAATGCAGCCCATCAAACGGAATCTCACGATTCACTTTCTCGAATACATCTAGAAAGCGAGAAATTGATTCATCGTAAGTTGCATGGAGGCGAAAAGGCCAACGATTTTGCACCAATAAGGAAACAACTTTTTCCAGTTCACTTTCGAGTGATTCTGCCAGTTCTGGACGGGGTTCTAAAAAATCCTCAAAATCTGCGGCAGAAAAAACGAGCATTTCTCCCGCCCCGTTCATGCGATACACGTCATCACCCTGACCTGGCTTGACCATTTTTGCCCAATTGGCAAAATCTTCTTGCTCCTGTTTAGGGCGTTGGGTGAATAGGTTATACGCAATTCTCACCGTGAGCTGATTATTTCGATGGAGTTCTTCAATAATTTGATAATCTTCGGGATAGTTTTGAAATCCTCCCCCGGCATCAATCACGCTTGTCACGCCTAAACGGTTCAGTTCCCGCATGAAGTGACGCGTCGAATTCATCTGTTGCTCGTAGGGCAATGTTGGCCCTTTTGCCAGGGTGGAATATAAGATCATGGCATTGGGCTTGGCAACTAATAGCCCTGTAGGATTGCCGAATTGATCGCGCTGAATCAGCCCACCAGGGGGGTTGGGGGTAGCTTTGGTGTAGCCAACTGCTCGCAGAGCCGCTTGATTCAGTAAGGCACGATCATACAAATGCAGAATAAAAACGGGCGTGTCGGGGGCGATCGCATTCAGTTCATCCAGCGTTGGTAAACGTTTCTCGGCAAACTGAAACTCAGTAAAACCGCCAACAACCCGTACCCACTGTCCGGGGGGTGTTCGCTGGACTTGTTCTTTTAACATCCGCAGCCCATCTGCCAGGGAAGGCACCCCATCCCAACGCAGTTCCAGGTTGTAGTTTAATCCACCTCGAATTAAATGAATGTGCGAGTCATTCAGTCCTGGAATCACCGTGCGTTGATTCAGATCGATAACTTGCGTGTGATCGCCGTGGTATGCCATGACTTCCTTTTCTGTGCCGACAGCAAGAAAGCGATCGCCTTTAATTGCCACTGCTTCAACGAATGATCTTCGTTCATCTTGAGTTGCAATTCGACCATTGATGAGAATCAGATCAGCAAGCGGTGCATTCGCCAGCATACGAGTTTCTCCCAAAAGATAGGATGACACACCTGCAAAGGTTGCAAGCTGTAGAAATGATCTGCGAGATGTAGATAAAGGAATGCTCATTGGTCTAGTTTTGGATATAACCACTGATTAAATAGACGCGTCAGTTGAGGCATCACGAAATAGGTGAGTGCTATAACTACGATCACATTGCTGACTGCTAAGTTGATGAATCGGGGGAGCGATGCAAACGATGATTCCAGGAAATATGAGGTAAGGCTGGTGACAATTTGCACTCCTACCCATGTAACGATAGCCATTTTGTATCGGGGGGGTGGCTGCCGCAACCGCTTGGGTAACGCAAACCAGGTTTCTAGCCCCGTCAGAGTTTGCACTGTCTCTGGCTGCTCAATTAGTGGTTGCAATCGTTCCAGCCATTGCCGTCGGATATCTGATTCCAACCAGGTTTTAAGATTGTCATAGCGATCAAATTTGAGCATCACCACATATTCAGGATGGGCCTGATCGTTAGGGCGAATTGTACTGACACCCAAATGCCCTTTGAATTTTCGTGCAGCGGCGGCAATGCCATGAAACCATTCTTCGTAGCCTTGTTCACGTCCTGGACGAACGATATGCGAAATGACAGCAGTCACTTGATAGCTACTTTCATTGCTATCAACCGTTAGAGATTCTTCTAACACAGAAATGTCTCCCTTGTGAGTTAGACCAGCCTTTACCAGTGTGTGATCGCGTCCTTTAAGGCCGATTGAGCATGGGCGATCGCCTGGTCACGAACCTCACCTTTTGCCATCAAATTATCAGCATGAATCACCTGAATATCCGTGATGCCAATAAAGCCAAACGCTAGGCGCAGGTAGGGTTCCTGCATGTCATAAGCATGGTAAGGGGTATCTTTTGGATAGGTGCCACCTCGAGCGGTGATAATGACCATTTTTTTGCCCGTAACTAAACCTTGATAATTACCACTTTCATCGACCGCAAACGTGCGACCGACTCGAATAATTTGATCCAGATAGGCTTTAAAGGTTGCCGGAATACCAAAGTTATACATCGGCACCCCGACCACGTAGTATTCAGCCGCTAAAAACTCATCAACTAACTCATTAGAGACGCGAATTGCTTCTGCCATTGCAGGGGTATAGTCTGTTGGCGCAGAGAAGGCAGCGGCAATCCAATCCTCACTTACAACTGGAACTGGAAAACGACCTAAATCCCGATAAACAATAGATGCATTGGGGTGGGTTAATTGAAAGGTGTTGACAAACTCTTTCGTTAGCATTCGTGAAACAGAGCGATCGCCGCGTGGGCTACTGTCAAGCTGGAGAAGATTAGCCATTAGGATTTCTAAGCGTAGAGAAAACAATGGGAGTAATCAAAAAAGCAGCAGCTGACTCTATCAGCGAAGATCTGATATTGCCTATCTGCTGCTGACCTTCTCGTGATGGGGGTTCGTTTATTTGTAGAATGTCACAATTAAGCCGGAAGCAGATTGGGTTCAGTAGTTCCAGCTTCGCTAGCATGTTCTCCTAACGCCCACTTCGAGAACCGTACCTGAATACCATAAGGCGTGTGCGCTTTAAGAATTTGCATTACACCTTCGTAGGTTTCCTGGCGTGCCCAATCTTGTTGTAATTCAAAGACCCACTGAAGTGATGTAAGTGGAACTGCCCCTGCTTGGACTAAGCGCTGCATTGCTCGTTCGTGAGCTTCAACTGAGGTGTCACCACAGGCATCCGCTGGAATGAAGACCTCATAGCCTTCCTCAAGCAAATTAAAGGTTGGAAAACTGACACAAGCACAAGTCCACAGACCAGCGAGTACGATCCGCTTTCTCCCTGTCGCCGCGATCGCTGCCCGAAAGTTAGCATCTACCCAGGAATTGATTGAGGTGCGATCGATAATGGCTTGTTCAGGAAACAAATCCGTCACTTCCGGCATGAATGGGCCTGAGAATGAATCTTTTGCTACTGTTGTAAGAACTGTTGGTATACCAAACACTTTGGCAGCCTTTGCCAGAATTTGCACATTCTCCATTACGACTAAGCGATCATGACTTTGAACTCCCTGAAACATTGCAGGTTGAAAGTCAATTAGTGCTAGAGCACAGTTATCAGGTGTGAGCATTGTGTGAGTGGACATGGTTGAGTCGTTTGATGGAGGCTAAGGGTTTAAACAGACGAATGAGCAGTAAAAAGTAATGAAAGGTACACTAGGCTCGCGATCGCTTTCATGCACTTTCTACTGAGTAATCAACTTTCCAATTGTTTTTTACGAAACTGGAAGTTTTTTGCTACTAATCAGCTTCTGATACCCATTAACCTACAGAATGAATTAGTGGATGTCCAATACCATTTTTAAACGTAGTTGATACCTTTTAGGTATAAAGGCAGTCTATGGCAAATATTGAGTTACGTGCTCTTCAGTACTTTGTAGCTGTAGCAGAGGAGTTAAACTTTGGTCGAGCCGCAGATCGATTGCAAATTGCCCAACCTCCGCTGAGTCGTCAAATTCAAAAACTTGAGAAGGACTTGGGTGTTGACTTACTTGATCGCCTGAATCGCCGCACTCAACTCACAGCAGCAGGACAAACCTTGTTACAGGAAGCACGGCTGATTCTTCGTCAGGTAGAGCAAGGCATCGCTGCCACACAACGGGCTGGACGAGGAGAAACAGGACGATTCGTCGTAGGATTTGAAGGCTCATTCAGTTACGATATTATGCCTCGTGCTATTAAAGTATTTCAGGAGCAGTATCCGACAGTAGAACTAATTGTGCAGGAGATGACCACCGGTGAACAAGAACAGGCATTACTTGCAAGGCAAATTGATTTGGGATTTGTTGTGCTACCAATTGACGATTCAGATCTCTCAATTGAAACGGTTTGGCGAGAAAAACTGGTGTTAGTTCTGCCAGAATCTCATCCTATGGCAACTCAACCAGAGATTAAAGTAACTGACTTAAGCAATGAATCGATCATTGCAGGTCCACACGAAAAAGGATGCGGCCTCTTCATCCACATCTTGCGGATTTTTGCAGAAGCAGGCTTTTCCCCGAAAATTGTGCAGATAACACATGAAATTCAAATGCTTTTGGGCTTTGTAGCAGCGGGATTAGGTATTTCGCTATTACCAGCGACCAATCAATTCTTCCAACGTCCAGGCGTGATTTATCGACAATTGCCTTTGTCATCACCAGACGTTGAGCTAGCGATCGCCTGGAAATCTGACAACTCTTCGCCCATACTTCAGCACTTTATCGCCCAAGTTAGAGGGATTTGTCGCCAAAATAATGGATAGTGCCCCTAACGACAACAGCCTCAAAAGGGATATGAAGATCAGCATGTTGTTGGCAAACAGAACACGCAGAAAATTGAGTGCAAACACTTGACGCTGCGAACCCGAATTAAGCGGTTGGCTCGCAAGACAATTTGCTTTTCAAAATCCCAGTGGTTGCATGACCTTGTGATTGGATTGTTCAACAATCGCTATGAGTTTGGGCGGGCAGTTTGACTTCCATCAATCCCCATGTTTAGAACACTACCGATGAGTGCTTTGAGTCAGGACAAATGTATTGTATCTGGGAAGCCAGCGTCACGAAGCAACGCGTTTCAGTTCCATTCCAGGATTTAGTTTTTTGTGACGCGATCGCTCTGTGGGAAGTATTTTAGTAGCTCTCTTAATTCAGTTACAAGCCAGGTCTGTTCCGTTGGAGTTAACTCCGCACTGAGCAAAATATCTTGACTCTGCCCTCGCAGCATACAATATCGCGCGTGCTGGCGACGTAGCAATACCGTAAATTGCTGATCGAACTGGTCAATTGACAGTATTTGCACAATCGGAATTTGCACCCAACGCCACCGAAAAGGCGTGAAAAGCTGCAACTGGAGCGATCGCTGATTCACCACCACGCTTATAACAGCCCACTGCACATGAACAGTGCCAGTTTTGTCGGGAGGATCAACATAGAGAACAGGTTTACTGACCAACAAAATGAGCGTGATTACCCCTAGCCCCAGTGCCAGCATCCAGGGAATTATCACGGCTCCTGTCCATAAAGGTTCTGTTTGTAATGCGTCCAGTCCAGCTCGACTTAACTGAAAGCTGACCCATGCGAGTCCCAAGCTGGTTAGCCAATTGAAGGTGAGGTCATTGGGAAGGGTTATTCTCACCTGGTCAGGCGTTTGATGGACTTGAATTCGGCTTCCTTGAGGCGGACGACGCAGTTGGTACATGGCAATAGATTTTGATTGTGCAGGGCAGGTGTGATGAACCCGTTAGTAATTCTATAGCGATCGCCAGATGCCAGAGGATGTTGGGAAGAGGGCGCGCCCTAGCCAGGGATTTTACTCCTGCACCCCAGCCTAACCAGAAGTGCAATCCTCTCAATCAACTTGTTTCCCTCTGGCTAGAGAAGAGGCACGAGTCACTGAGGAACGAGAAGTGAATGAATCCGCAAACTGTACGGGCGGGTTTAGCCAGACCGACCTCCACCCTGCAATGGATCGAACGGCGGAACCCGCTCCTACCAAATATCCAACTTATTCAATCTATGGGCCTGAGTGGAACGGAATGCCCCACTGCGATCGCCCGATTGCACAGAGCGGATGTCAGACCATTTGCCATGCCATTTCCTGCCCCGCCCCCAACGGAACAAGCCCAGATTCTATAAATGGAACTTCATCAGGAACACGCCAGGTTGTTTTGGATAAGGTAATTTGCTCGGTATTGCGCGGCAATTGATAAAAATCTGGGCCATAGAAGCTAGCGAACGCTTCCAGTTTATCCAGCGCATTCACGCTCTCAAATGCTTCAGCATACAACTCAACGGCATGCAGAGCCGAAAAGCATCCCGCGCAGCCACAGGAACTTTCTTTGCTAGTGCGGGTATGCGGGGCGCTATCAGTACCCAGGAAAAACTTCGGATTCCCTGATGTTGCCGCTTGCAACAAAGCCTGACGATGCTCTTCCCGTTTCAGAATGGGTAGGCAATAAAAATGGGGGCGCAGACCACCTTTAAATAAAGCATTGCGGTTAAACAACAAATGCTGTGGCGTAATTGTTGCCGCGATGGTGTTAGCAGACAGGACGTACTGCACCGCATCGGAGGTCGTGATATGCTCAAGCACCACCCGTAGGTTGGGAAATCGCTGCTGGAGGGGAATCAGATGTCGCTCGATAAATACTTTCTCACGATCGAACGTATCAACATCCGTATCAGTTACTTCCCCGTGCAGCAACAACGGTATGCCCACCTGCTGCATCGCTTCAAAGACGCGATCGCACTTCCGAATGTCTGTCACACCTGAATCTGAATTGGTTGTTGCACCAGCTGGGTAGTACTTGACCGCTTGAATAAACTGAGATTCTTTAGCCCGGAAAATTTCATCGGGGCTGGTGTTGTCGGTGAGATAGAGTGTCATCAATGGCTCAAACTGTTTGCCTTCTGGAATGGCAGCGAGGATGCGATCGCGATAGGCCAATGCATCCGCCACTGAACGGATAGGAGGCTTCAAGTTCGGCATGATGATGGCGCGGGCAAACTGGCGCACCGTGTAGGGTAGAACCGCTTTCAGGGCTACACCGTCACGGAGATGTAAATGCCAGTCGTCAGGTCGAGTGATGATGAGCTTTTGCATCCTTTCATTATAGAACCTATTTATTTCGATTCATGCGCTCGACGCTTGAGCATCAGGCGGATGAAGCCAGGATTGGGTTGCGTTGTCGCAGGTGTCAGTGTCCGTTTAAGGTTCTTGCTCAAACTTTTGCACCGTTCCATGCATGATGCGTCTGTAGACTGCGGGTTACTGGTTGTTAGCCCAATTCAGCACCTGCTCAATCTGATTTCCTAAAGTACCTGGGTCAAAAGGCTAGGGTAAACGCACATGATTCTTAACAAAAGGTGAAAAGAGAAAAAGAGGTCAGTAGAATTTAGCGGTCGTGGTGATGAGAACTCCAATGAGCCAGCAATCGCCGTTGTCTAGTCTGAAGCAGCACTTCGAGACCATTG
>DVDV01000370.1 GCA_015296075.1 Leptolyngbyaceae cyanobacterium M33_DOE_097
CATCTGCTCGAGTAGGTGCTGTTGGCGTTCGCTTAACTGGATAGCGAGGGCGTAAGGGGTCGGCATGGTACAAGAACTGCTGGATTTTAGACATCAGTTCTATTCTAGCTGTCTAACTACTCTTGCCTTCATGCACTAGTTTGTTCACTAAGTTACAAACTATAGAAACTCCTGAATGATCTGCATAGACTCGATGCATTTTTAGCAACAGTATCTTGAATTTGGTGTAACTAATAGACTCAAAATCATTTTTGTTCTTTAGGGGTATGGCAACGAGTCAATACTGTTAGCGAATCGCTGAGAGAAAAATCTCGCCCCAACTACCCTAACGTTAGCTGATTTTTACAACACAATCGCTAAACGTTTACCCGATCGTTTCCGACACTTAACCCGATCGTTTGTGACTGACATGGGTGATTCCAGTTCTTATGGTGGAAAGGTGCCAGTAAATGAATCACGACTGCCTCAGAACAAACTGAGAGTTTAGGAGAATAATGATGATAGCGATCGCAGAAGCCGCGATTGCAAGTCCAGCTTTAATTCAGCAGGACTTGTACTTCGGACAGAGCCTATCGAACTACAAAACGATTTCCAACCTGGAATTTCGAGATTTTTTAGATGATGTAATCACGCCTCGCTTTGCATCGGGACTGATTCAGTTTGACGGTAAAGGACAATTGCAGGATCAACCTGGAGTTAAAACTGCGACAAATGTAGTAACGTTCTATGCAGCAGACTCACTTGAAAACCAAATATCGCTCAAGCAAATTGCACAGGCGTATCAGCAAGAGTTTGGGGCTAGTATCCTTCGAGTTACGAAAAAAGATGAATTGAAGATTGGATTTGGACCTGGTAAAGATCTAATTGATAATAATCTAGTACCCGAACTGATTCAGGTTGATCTGTTTTTTAGACGTAATACCGACGGAGTCAAAGAGGTCACTCAGAAACAGTTTCAGGCTTTTGTTGATCAAGAGATTACACCTCGCTTTCCTGTAGGGCTAACCAACTTTGATGCCAATAGGCAATTTTTGTCCAGTGACGGCATTCTAGTTCGAGAACCCGCTGAAGTCATCCGCCTAATTATTGAAGACACGGAAGCCAACGAAGCCGCGATCGATGCCATTGTTTCAGCGTATAAGCAGCAATTTCAGCAGGAAAGCGTGTTAATTGCGGTGAATGAAGAGGTCACTGTTGTCTTTGGGTCAACTGCAGATTTAATTGACAATGACGTAATCCCAGAACCAATCCAGGTGAATTTGTTTTTTGGACGTAATATTGGCGGAGTTGAAGGTGTTTCTGAGGCAGATTTTCAAACATTTCTAGAGGAGGTGGTTGACCCACGCTTCGATCAGTTCACTGTGATTGATGCCAACGGTCAATTTTTATCCAGCAGTGGCGATCTGATTCGAGAGCGATCGAAAGAAGTGAGCCTCATCGTTGAAGATACCGTAGCCAACGAAGCTTTAATCAATGAGGTTGTGTCCGAATACATCACTCGGTTTCAGCAAGAGAGCGTGTTGGTAGTTGTGGATGAAGAGATTCAAGTTAATTTCATCGCTAATCCCATCATCGGTTGCAGAGTGGGACTAGCGAAATAGGCTATAGATGCCGATCTCGCTCCCATGCATTGCTCATAGGCAATCGCAAAACAATTACAGAACGACGTAGCGCTTTATCTATTTAGAACTGCGTCACAGGTTGACTTCTAAAGCGGAAATTGCGTCGCAGTATGCGATTTCACAGAGAGCGATCGCCTTTTCAGGAATTTAACCCAGAGAGTCCACCATACCCAATACAACCATTGAGTTGAGAAGGAGAAGACAATCATGAAATATGTACTGAAGAAGATCTTAGAACACAAACAAGCCTATTCCAAGTTGCCCTTATTTCAATATATGCGCGACTCTAGTTTGACTGAAGAAGAAAGGCTTGGTTTCTACCCTTGTATGGCGCACTTTATTTTGAGCTTTGGCGACATCAATAAATACATGCTGCGAGAAGAACCCGCGATCAATACATACCAACAGCAAGTCAATGACCATACTTATGAAGATGATCATCATTGGCCTTGGTATCTTGAAGATTTCACTAAGCTCGGTTTTGATCATTTGTGTAGCCCAACATCTTGGATGCGTTTTCTCTGGAGCGATGAAACACGCCAAAACCGTATTCTGACCTACCGACTTGCTGCTTTGATTTCAGAGGCAAGTGCAGTGGAACGGATTGCCATTATTGAGGCAATTGAGGAGACTGGAAATGTGCTCTTCAGTACCATGCTTAATTTAGCGAAGGCAATTGAAACTCGACGTGGAATCGAACTGCGTTACTGTGGAGAATTTCACTTCAGTCTAGAGTCTGGACATTCGGCTGGCAGCGATCACGCTGAGATTGCTGGAATTCTATTAGATGAGACAACTCAAGCGCGTTGCCTCTCTCTTGTTGATGAAGTCTTCGAATTATTTGAAGCCTGGACACACGAACTGCTTGACTATGCAAAAGCACATTCAACCACTCTCTCAAGTCAAGGCAAAAGTTTCGATTTAATTTCAAACCCGCGTTGTCCCCAATTGGTCGAGTCGTAAACAATCCTACTCAAACTCAATTTCTACAACACAAAAAAGGAGTATTCTAATGGCTAGCGATATTAAATTGAACGGCAATGGAGTTTTAGTAGAGGGAACGGATGTTACATTTGATCGAGGTGCTGAACAAAGCTCGATCGCCCTCAATTTGAAGAATCCCAAAGGTTTCTGGCACATTTCGGGACCTCGCTCCTACGAACCGAATAACCCGCTTTCTATTTTTTGGCACAATAACACTCAGTTTAGCGGTCCCTTTCTGTCGGTGACTACGAATGGAAATGTGGGCATCGGCACCAACAACCCAGTACGATCGCTGCACGTGGAAGGCAACGAAATTCACAGTAGCGGCGGTGGAGCAGGATTTTCTTTCAGCGATCGTGCCAAGCCCGGATTTGTAGACAACCCTACAAAGGGTGAACGCTGGGTTTGGTACGCACAGGATGGAGATGCTCGTCTCTGGTCAGGTGAAGATGTGCTGACAGTCAAGGAGGAAGGTGACACTTGGCGAACGGTATTCAAAGGCAGGCTTCTGGTTGAACAGGGTATTGACGTTCACGGTAGTTTGAGTGCAAAGCGTCTGAGCGGCAAAGTCGGTTTATTTTTAGGGCAGGAGATGTCGGAACTCGGAGAAACCGAAAAAGTCGTAGGCATTCAGCTCTATACACAGGCTCTCCAAATGCATGCTGCGCTGACACACGCCCCAAAACATCTTGCACTCTTTCATGACTTCGACAAGTCCACAACAAAGGATGTGTTAGTCATCAACCGTAAAAACGGTTACACACAAGGCATTCGCATCGAAAGCGATGTTCAGGTTACAGGAAAATTAACCCAAGCTTCCTCGATCGCGCTGAAGGAAAATGTTGCCGAGCTTTCAGGTCAAGAAGCAATAGCGACATTACAAGGGTTGAATGCAGTCAAATACAACTACAAAGCCGATGAACAGAAACAGCAGCATATTGGATTTATTGCCGAAGATGTGCCTGATTTAGTCGCTAGTGCAGAGCGCGATCGCCTTAGCCCGATGGATATTGTGGCAGTGTTAGCCAAAGCCATGCAAGAACAGCAGAAGATGCTTGCAGAATTGGCAGCAGAAGTGAGCGCCTTAAGAATGCAAGGCAATTAGCGCTCACGCTGTCAGTGCCAAGATTCAACTGGATTGAAACCGACAGCTTGAATCTTGGCAAAAACCAAATTTTGACTTTTGCCCAAAATCACCGCCCAACATCAAACGGAGAAGATGATGGCTAGCGTTCAATTAGCAAAAACCTTAAGCGAACTCGGCACCAATTCGGTGCGAGAGATGTTCAACCGCACAGGTTCCTCTGAGCAATCTGTGTTTAAGCAAGCTCAAATTGCGGCAATTGGTTCCTTTTACCTGCAAACAGGCGGCTTCAAAGGTCCATTGGGATTACCTGTGAGCAATGTAAAATTTACTGGACAGACAGCCATTCGTCGTTTTGCGGGAGGGCAAATTGCCTACCAAGGCAGCGATCCGAAGGGAGAAAAGCAGCTAGCTGTTCGTATCAATTTCCTGGGGTTCCGCTGCTTAAAAGAATCCAACTGGGATCAAAGTACAGGTTCCGATGAGCCATACTTCTTGATCGGGGCAGTGGCTACAAACGGCTCGAAACTTGTGCGTCGTGACTATAGCAGTATCAACACAAACAGCGTCCGAACTGAGGTCACAAACATAGCAACGGTAGGCATCAGCGGCAACAAAGATAACCTCACACCGCCTATCGTCCTCGGTGTTGCTGCAATGGAGCATGACTTGGGGAGTAAAGATGAGGCAGAAAAGAAAGTTAGGACGGTTCTGGAAGAGGTTGAGCAGAAGGTAGATAAAATTGCTCAAACTGCTGGTCCCTTTTTAGGTATTCCCGTGGGTAACCATGTGATGCCTGATTGGATGCGCGACATTTACATTGGGTGGTTACCAGAGTGGGGAGTGGCGTTACTTGGTTTGGGTGACGATGAGATTGGTCAAACTTCAAAGCTGCTGTTTGACTACAACCCAGAAATAACCGAGTGGAAAGCGCCAGCGCTGCTGGGTAAGCATGGAGACAATGACTACAACTTGGCTCTCACAGTAGATGGGGGTAAGGAAGGCAAATATCAACTCTTCTTCTTAATCGATCTTTTCCAGTTATCTCAAGAAATCCAACCACGCACCTGAATCGGTGAAAAGAGTGGAATGAATAAAGCATCAATAGTGAACATGAAATGGCTTAAGTATGCCAGTTCACTCGCGTTATCGATCAAGCTCCATTTTATTCTTCAAATGAAGGCTTCTTATGACTGAGATTGAAATTTATAGTGCCGCGCTTTGTCCATTTGCGCACCGATCGCGCTTAACGTTAGTCGAAAAAGGCATTCCCTTTCAGCTAATCGAAATTGATTTGCAAAATAAGCCTGCCAACTTCAAAGACATTTCTCCCTACGGCAAGGTGCCTGTGCTTAAGCATGGTGACCAGCGAGTCTGGGAATCTGCCGTGATTAATGAATACCTGGAGGAAGTGTTCCCCAATCCTGCGCTGTTACCCAAATCACCAATTCGGCGCGCCCAAGCACGAATCTGGGTTAATTTTGCCGATACCCGACTATTTGCAGCATCCGGTAAACTGCTTTACGGTAGCCAAGATCCGCAACAGCAAGCAGCAGCGGCCAAGGAACTGATTGAGCATTTGCAATTTATTGAACAGGAAGGATTACGAAAACTATCTGACAATGGTCCCTATTGGTTGGGAACAGAGATTAGTCTGGTTGATTTCACTTACTACCCCCTGTTTGAGCAATGGGCCGTGTTGGAGCACTTTCGGGGTGTGAAATTTCCAGCGGAACTCGATCGCCTCAAACAGTGGTGCAACACAATGGCAAATCATGAATCGGTGCGAGCGATCGCCCACTCTCCAGAGTTTTACATCGAACATTACGCACAGTTGGCTCAACGGTTGGCTTCACCAACGGTAAGTAAACTATAAATGCAGTTGTTTTCACTGCAAAAGCCCCGGTTGATCCCCCTAAATCCCCCTTGAAAAGGGGGACTTTCAACTATTTTTGACTCGGTTCCCCCTTTTTTAAGGGGGGCTAGGGGGGATCTAATCATTTTTGTGATCTACTGAAACTATAAATGCAGGCAGCATTTACCCGTTCGAGGCCTAGCGTTGTTGGAGAGATAGAACTAAAATTGCCAGGTTTCATATGGTAATGCATTTACACACGACTCGTTTGAGTTTACGTCCCTGCCAGATGAGCGATTTGGATGTTATCCATCAGCTATGGATGGAGGTTGATGTGAGACGCTTTCTTTTTGACGATCGCCCAATCTCTCAACAGGAGGCACGATCGTTTCTAGAAAGCAGTATGGCAAGCTTTGCCAAACATGGGTATGGAATTTGGCTCTTTTTTGAATCTCAAAACGATCAAATAGCGGGATTTTCTGGATTGTTGCATGTGCCACAAAAAGCACCCAGTTTGATCTTTGGTACACAGCCGCAACTTTGGGGCCGGGGCTATGCCAGAGAAGCTGCCGCCACCGTTTTGGATTATGCATTCAACGTACTGGGATTGAAGCGAATTGTGGCAGATGTGGATGAACCCAATCAAGCCTCGATTCGGGTGCTTGAGGCGTTAGGAATGACGCGAATTGGAAAAGCGATCGTCAACGAACGTCCACTGCTTTACTACGAAATCCAATCTTGATAGTAACCGAATTCAGTCAATTACTTAATCTAAACCCAAAGGAGAGTTAATTATGGAGAAACCATTATTGAATCATTTTGGCAATACCAAAAACTCTAATCAGCCACCAACCGAAGTTGTGATAGTGCGTCCGGATGCAGAAATTTTAACTTTACAAAATTTGCCCTATTTTGTTGGTGTCTCTGCAAGCAGCGCAGGTGCAAAAGAAATTTCGATGAGCATTGCCGTGATTCCCCCTGGCGCGTGCGCCGAACCTCATTTTCATCCTCATCATGAGACGGTAATTTACCTAATTCAGGGAGAGGTTGAAACTCGTTACGGTAAAGGACTCAAACAGACTGTAGTCATGAAAGCAGGGGATTTTATGTTTGTCCCGCCAGGTGTACCCCATGAACCCCGTAACTTAAGCACATCTGAACCCGTGTATGCCCTGGTTGCTCGCAATGATTCAAGTGAGCAGGAAACGACTGTGCTCTACGATCTAGCATCGGAGGAATTATGACACTTCACGCAGATTACACTCAATTAACCTCCGCTCAGGAGGTGCTTCGGTTTTGGTTTCCGATTTCGCCAGATTGTAATCAAGCGACATTGGTACGACAATGGCTGCGCTGGTTTAGAGGTGGTGCAGATACCGAAATCATAAAACGTTTTGTTTCCTTATTGGAACAAGCCATACAGGGCAAATTAGATGATTGGGCGGGTGAAGCGCGATCGCGCTTGGCATTGATCCTTGTGTTGGATCAGTTCTCCCGCACAATCTATCGCGGCACTGCTCAGGCATTTACTCAAGATCCAAAAGCTTGCGACTTAACGCTGGAGGGGCTTGAAATTGGGCATTACGCCGCATTGAAAACACCCTGGGAGAAAACTTTTTTTCTCCTGCCATTAGGTCATTCTGAAGATCTCAGGAAGTTGGAATTAGCCGTTAAGCTGGCAGCCGATTTGCTTCTAGATGCTTCTCCAGACCAGCGTGAACTGCTGAAGTTTTCCGCAGAGCAAGCTCGTTGCCATCGAGATATCATTGCTCGGTTTGGTCGTCATCCCCATCGCAACGAGGTATTGGGACGTAAATCGACTCCTGAAGAAGTGGAATATCTAACTCATGGAGAACTGGTACATCAACGTCCTTTTCCACCTCACCTACTGCGACTGCTCTCCAATGTTTGAGATCGCTTAATCAATTTTGAGAAAAATTTGATGCTATTAAACAGCAAGAAGTCATCAATGATAACCACTGAAGAAGCAATTACGATACACCGGGCAACGGCAACCGATGCAGCAGTTCTGGCTGAATTAGGGAGGCGTACCATGCGACAGACATATGGCGCTAGCTTTGCCATCAAAGAAATTGATCACGTCGCCGAGCAGAGATTTAACTTGAAACGGCTAACTGCTGAACTTGCAAACCCGCAAGTTCTATACCTTATGGCTACAGTAAACCAGCAGCCTTGCGGTTATGCAAAGCTTGAGCCAACCTCTACTCCGGACGCAATCCCTGGGTTGCACCCACTTGAACTAGTGCATTTGTACGTGGATTCCCAGTGGATTGGTAGAGGCGCTGGAGCAAAGCTGATGCAAACGGCACTAGAATTTGCCACAAGTAATGGGTTTGCGACCTGCTGGTTGCGGGTTTTGGAAAGTAATAACCGTGCGATCTCCTTCTACCGCCGCTGGGGGTTTGTAGAAGTTGGGATCGAGCGTTACCCAGCAGGTGAAACGTCTGTACCTGTCCTACTGATGCTGCGACGCTCTGCCGATGCAGCGACTGAATATGCCACTCCGTCTGTCGTAACACCTTAGCAATTGGAGGATACTATGGTTCGTTTTTTAATCGGAACTATCCCTATCATTGGCCACGTTAGTCCGGCTGTGCCCATCGTGCGGGAATTAATCAAACGGGGGCATGAAGTTGGTTGGTATACAGGGCAAGCGTTTCAAACCAAAGTAGAGGCAACCGGAGCGCGATTTTTTCCGATTCGCAGTTGGATGGACTACTCTGACTTGGATAACGTTCCGTCCGAGCTGATGGAGCAACGGGAAGCGTCTCAGGGGGTACAACGGCTGAAATTTGATTTGAAGACTTTTTTTATTGATCCAGCTGTGGGGCAGGTACAAGATTTATCGGATATCCTGTATGAATTTCCAGCCGATATTTTGCTGGCAGACTCGATGTTTTTGGGCATGTCATGGCTGGCGGAACAAAAACAGCTTCCATGGGCCGAATTTGCTTCGTCTGCGACCACAGTCAACGGTCCGGATACAGCTCCATTTGGATTAGGCTTACAACCCAGCAACACTCTATTTCGGTGTTTGCGAAATCGAGGGTTAACCTGGTTTTTTGAACGAACGGTGCTGCGAGAACTGAGAGATTACACCAACGAGGTGCGATCGCAGGTCGGATTACCACCTAGCCCAGTGTATTTCTTTGACCGGATATCTCCCTTTCTGTATCTGGCAGCTACGGTTCCAGAGTTTGAGTATCCCCGTCGGAATTTGCCGCCGCAGGTGCATTTTATCGGACCGTTGCTGTCTGCTCCCACTGCCGAATTTACGCCTCCTGCCTGGTGGGACGAACTGAACGGTCATCAGCCAGTTGTTCACGTCACACAGGGAACGGTTGCCACAAATCCCACTGAGTTGTTGATGCCTACTATACAGGCATTGGCCCACGAAGATGTGTTAGTGGTGGCAACGACGGGCGGTGTGCCGCTTGAGACTTTGAACCTGGAGGATTTGCCCGCTAATGTTCGGCTTGAACCCTTCATTCCCCATGCTCATTTATTGCCGCACGTAGATGTGATGGTATCCAATGGTGGCTATAACGGCGTGCAAATGGCTCTTGCCAATGGCGTTCCCCTGGTTGTTGCTGGACAAACAGAGGAAAAACCAGAGATTGCAGCCCGGGTTGAGTGGGCTAGAGTAGGAATTAACTTGAGAACCGGAACACCCACTCCAGCCCAAATTAAAACCGCTGTTAAAACTCTACTCGCCGATTCTAGCTATCGCACACGCGTTGATCAGTTTCAAACTGAAATGCAACGCTACACTGCGCCCGCGATCGCGGCAACCTTACTCGAACAATTAGCAACCACAAAGCAACCTGTGTTGAGGTAAATAATGGGACGTTACAACGGCTTGTTGAAGCGAGTGTTTGAGAAACAAGCCTGGTATCGTCCACTTTATCGAGTCAACCAATTCAAACAAGAAATGCTGCCAAAACTCAGCACGATTGAACAATCGAATCTCAAGTTTCTGCGCGATCGCTTCTGGGCCAAGCTGTAGATGAAACCCTTAATTTTCCACTGCTCCTAAAGTTCTCAAAGAAACTTTCTGAGCATCGGAAAGACCAATTGCGCCAGTAATGTTCATGCCTTCGTAGGGGCGATCGGCCTTTAAAGTCATCAGACATTCACCTGTGGCAACATCCCAGCGCTTAATCGTCTCATCCTGGCTGCTGCTGGTTAACGTGCCATCCGAGTTGAACTCAACCGATGTGACGACGTTTGTATGTCCATAAAACACCTGCAAACAGTCCCCCGTTGCCACGTGCCACAGTCTCACTGTTTGGTCGGTGCTGGTGCTGGCTAACCATTGGCCATCAGCACTAAATGCGATCGCCCAGATCCGGCTGGTGTGTCCCTCCAGGGTTCGATAGCAGTTTCCTGTCTTGACATCCCACAGCTTAATCGTGTGGTCACCGCTGCCACTAGCAAGAATGTGCCCAATGCCTGACGGCAGGCTAACGCCTACGGGGCTAAAAGCAACCGTCCACACCCAATTTGTGTGACCTTCTAACGTTTGCAGGCATTCTCCAGTCACGCCATCCCAGAGCTTGATGGTTTGGTCATAGCTGCCACTGGCAAGTAGCAATTCAGTTTCAGGTGATTGCACAGGGCTAAAAGCAACAGAACAGACCCAACTGGTATGTCCTCGTAGCGTTTGAGCACAGCGCCGAGTGCCGACCTGCCACACTTTCACGGTTTGATCATCACTGCTACTAGCCAGCCATGCTCCATCAGAACTGAATGCCACCGACCAAACTCGGCTGGTGTGTTCGCGCAACGTCGCCAGACAGTGGCCCTGTTCGTTCCAGAGTTTAATCGTGCAATCGGTGCTGCCACTGGCGAAGAGGGATGTAGTTGGGCTGGCGGCGATCGCGCACACCGAATTCGTGTGTCCCCGCAGCGTCTGTTCACACTGCCCGGTTTTCAGGTTCCACACTCGCACACAATGATCATCATGGCTGCTAACAAGCTGCTGAGTTGGAGGCAGGTGAGCGATCGCCCAAACGCGATTGGTGAATCCCTTCAATGTGCGGCAACAGCGACCAGTGCCGCCTTCCCACAGTTTAATTGTGTGATCACCACTGCCGCTGGCAATCAGCGAAGTTTGGGGATGGGCTGCCACAGAACGCACCCAACTGGTATGGCCCGATAGCACTTGCCGACAGGTGCCCGTTTGTCGATCCCACAGACGCACCGTGTGATCTTCACTGCCGCTGATAATCGTGTGTTCATCGGCAAAGGCAATGGATCGTACCCAACTTGCGTGACCCTGCATCACGTGCAAGCAATCCCCGGTTTTCACATCCCAGAGCCTCACACTGCGATCGCTGCTGCCACTCGCAAGAAACCGCCCATCGGGGCTAAACGCGATGGCCCAGACGCGATCGCGATGTCCGCTCAAAGTTCGATAACATCGCCCCGTCTTCAAATCCCAAATCTTGATCAGATGGTCATCTCCGGCGCTGGCAAGCAGCGATCGTTTCTCCTGGTTGTCTAACACTGGGCTAAATGCAACGGAGCGCACCCAGTTTTGATGCCCCCTGAGCGTCGTCAAACACTGCCCGGTATGCACATTCCACAATTTCACTGTCCAATCTTCGCTACTGCTTGCCAGCAATCGCCCATCCGGACTGAATGCCACACACCAAATGGGGCTTGAATGCTCTTCCAGGGTTTTATAACAGTGTCCAGTATTCACATCCCATAGTTTTATGGTACAGTCTTCGCTGCCGCTTGCTAGTCGCTCACCGTCTGGACTGAACGCGATCGACCAGACCCAACCGCTATGTTTTCGCCCAATCCACATAGCTTCTCCGTCTGCCACTCGCCACAAGCGCACTTCACTATTTAAATCACCGCTGACCAAATAGTCTCCGGTTGGGCTGAACGCGATCGCCAGCGGCATTGCCAGGGTCTCTGTAAATATCGATGCGGCAAACTGTGAGCCAGTAAAATTTGTCTGGTGCAGAGTTGCAGCCTGAAGACATGCCTGCCAGATCGGCAGATTAGAAAAATCGTAGCCCTGCAACTGCACACCTAATTGATGCAGTAAATTAATTAAATTTCCACCTGCATAGCCAGCAGACTGAGCCCGCTGACGTAAACTAGAAAGAATTTTTTTAAACTGCTGCTCTATCCTTTCAGTTGATTGAAAATAAGCTAGTAATCGATCTATCAAAGGCACTAATAAAACTCGAATTTGACTTTCTCGTACATAATCTTCTGTATGAGCTTGAATTAATGCATGGGTAGAGAAGAGTGGAGGGGAGCAAGCCTGAAAATTCCCCGATTCCTGATTCCCGATTCCCCATTCTCTAATTTCTTCAAAGACTCGATCGAGTAACTGCTCTGTGACATACTCCATCACAACAGGTTGCAGTGTAAACCGTCCGTCTCGCTTTTCAATCAGCGATCGCTGATCAAGTGAGAGTAGAGCTTCCAGGAGTGCCACCTGTGACGGAACGGGCATGAGCGCTACCCGTAATTGATTTACCGAGATCCACTCGCGCCCAATGGCAAGCCAGTAGATAATGTGTTGTTCCAGAGTGGTCAATCGTTGAAACTGCTCATCTAATAACGTGCGAATGTTACCAAACGCGATCGCACCCTGCTGTAAAAAATGGGTTAGTTGCCCATTGAATAAATCACGCACAACTGTGGAAACAATCTTAATTGCCAGTGGGTTACCAGAGTATTGTGCCGCCAAAGTGCGCCAATCATCCTCTGCCTCTGTGAAGCAACCATTCGTTTCACAAATTTTCCTCACTTCTGCCACATCTAACCCAGATAATCGTAGTGTTCGAGTCGGCGATGTTTCCCCTTCTAACATCACCAGGTTTTTGGGTTGTTCTCGACTGGTTAATAACACATGGCTAATGTGCTGCTCTATCCCAATCCGGCGCAACAGCTCTCCATATGCCTCATAGCCATCGCGGTATTGCCCTGCACGATCGCTCAAAACTGCATCAAAATTATCTAGCACCAGCAAACAGCGATTAGTGCGCAAATAGTTCATCAATTGGTCAATCTGCTCGGTTACACATGTCAAATGATGAGTCTGCTGCTGTCCCGAAAGTATTTGAATCCAGTTATCTAAAATGGACGCGATCGCAGGTACGTTACGAAGGGACTGCCAAATAACAAATTTAAAAGACTGAGAACTGAGAATTGAGGACTGAGACTCTGTCCCCTTCCCTGTTCCTGTTCGGGCTTGCGGTGAGTCAACCAAACCGCTCAGGTCTTGACAGAAAGGCTCGACCAAACCGCTCCCAGCAGAAGCCCATTCCTCATTGCCGATTTCCGGTTCCCTCACCCCGATTTCCTGTGCCAATTTAGTCACAAGCGTAGTTTTGCCCATGCCGCCCATGCCTAATACGGTGATTAAGCGACATCCATCTTGCAAAATCCACTGTTTCAGCAGAGTTAACTCTTGAGTTCGACCGTAAAATACCGAAACATCAATCGCTTCTCCCCAATGCTGTTTTGGGGCAAGTTGAGGAATGGTTTGGGGTACAGGGGCGATCAAGGGGATGGGTGCGGCTTCAGAACTCGATGCATTCAATGGCAGCGACTGTGATGATTGACGGCGCAAAACGGATTGTAAATTCTTCTTGCTGACCTGCTCTCCTACCGCTTGACTAAGTTGTCGCCAGAGTTGAGACCCCACATCACGAGTGTGCCCCGTGTCGTAACCAATGTGCTCAGCAATTTCTGGATAAGTCCATCCACACCAGGAGTAACGAAAAACTTGCTCCTGAACATCTTTTAGCTTTTGCCCTTCGAGTAAGGCATACACTAGAGCGAGGGCTTGTTCAGCATCCATTGTGAAGACTCTCGTAGTTCTTTACTGTCATTCACTTTCCACGTTGAGAAGCGTAATTTATGCTGCTCAACCACATTCAACTTAAAATACAAATTTAGATATGGATAGGGTTTAGATCACAGCGCTCATTCTACGAGGCTTGAACCAACTGCTACCCCGCTCAATTGGGTGAAAATTCACCTGGTTCATGTGAAGAAACTTATCTCGTGTCCGTTTTCCAATTGAGGATTACCGCACTAAAAACATCCGATCCATACTGGCAGTAATTGAATCGAGCATCCAAAACAGCATCAGTCGTTTTGCTTGCGATGTCGAAAGCCGCAGGGTTAGCGATCGCGGCAGCCAACATGTTGCTTTGTAGTGTGGACATTTGAGTATTCCTATCCAAAGTGCATACTGGCGAAGCAGCGGGATGCCGCTTCGTTTGATCCGAACATAACACTACTAAGCTGCTGAATCCAGTGATATGATTTCAGTAATATGCTGAATGAAATTGATCTCTCTCGTGCTGACCTCAATTTGCTAGTTCTGTTTGATGTTGTGATGGCAGAGCGCAACGTTGGCCGCGCGGCAGATCGGTTGCATCTGTCGCCCTCAGCAGTGAGCCACGGTCTGGGTCGTCTGCGTCGGCTTTTCAACGATCCGTTGTTTCTCAAAACACCAAAAGGTGTCGTTCCAACGGCACGCGCGATGGAGCTAGCCGGCCCCATCGCCGACATTCTGACGCGCGTGAAGAGCATCATGTCGCTCACTGAGCCGTTCGATCCAGCCACATCCTCGCGCCGTTTTACGATCGGAGCGCCCGATGGCGTTTCAGCCGTGTTTCTGACGCCGCTTCTTACTGAACTCAACAAAGCCGCACCCAGGATCGATCTGGGTATACGCCAATTGCTACCAACGGCAGGAGAATCCTCCCCCGATCGCGCATGGCGAGAAGCCTTCACCGACCTTGATGAGCACGTGATGGACATTGCTATTCTGCCAATGGACAACATCGCCGCAAGATTTCTTTCAAAGACCCTCTATGAAGAAGAATTTGTGATTGCAACACGGGCCGGACATCCGTTTACAGTTGATCCGACCCTCGATCGCTATTGCCAGATGCAGCACCTTGTGGTTTCGCTAACAGGCGATGCTTTTGGCTTTGTTGATCGCATTCTTGCAGAGGAGGGACGCAAACGACGAATTGTACTGACTGTCCCAAACTTCATGTTTGCACTCGCAATTCTTGCCGAAACCGATCTGATTTCAGCACTGCCAAAGCATTTCGTTGCGATGCATGCACAGCGTTTTGGGGTTGTAGGCACAGAAGCACCGCTTTCGCTGGGGCGTTTCCGGCTCAACGCTGTTGCTCCACAGGTTGCAATGATGGATCTGGGTCTAGTGTGGCTCTTTGACCTGCTTGAAAGCGTGGGGCGAGCCTCAACGACGAACAGCAAGGGTTTGTCTCAACGCAAAAGGAAATCATAGTTCGTGGGCACTTATCGGTTGCGACGTTCATCAAAACTGAGGTCATAGTAGATGGGCGTGTATGCTGCTCACTCCAGGCTTCCAGCCTACCGATTAGGCGCAGTGCTTTGAGTTGTTCAACCGTCCATTCAATGTGACAAGAACCGTATCATGAACTGGGGACTAATTATTTTGACCAGAAACAGCCAGAGATGACCACCAAGAAACTGAGCGCTTAGAGGATATGGGCTACCAAGTGGCACTTGAACCCCAATCCGCCCCAGCCGCCTGATGACAGGAGTATTTCAAGTCAGTATCGAATCCGTTGCCATACCCGATTAGGGTATAGCGTGGCATTGTAGCTGGATGATGGAGCGATCAAATGCTTGGATGGATCGCTGTCAGATCTTGGTCAAGAGCTTTGAGCAGACGCTTGCCAATGCCACGGCAAGGATCAACCTTTGCTTCATTCGGAATAACCCCACCTGAAACTCAATTCCAGGTGGGGTTGTGCGTCGCGTTGTCATTCGCAACGACTGAGCATGACAAATCTAAGCAGGCGTTGCGACGGGATTCCCTTGGAGTAACTGAGTAATCGCAGCTTTCTCTAGTAACCCAACAAGACTGCCATTGGCGCGGACAACCGACAGGGCTGTAATCTGTCGTTCTGCCAACAAATTCATCACATCTGATAGCGGGCGATCGCTTTCAACCACTAGCGACGGTTCGATCTGTGTCGTACACGCCTGCACCGTCGTCTCTGCCCACTGCTCACGAGAAATCGTTCTCAGGTCATCCACCGCGATCGTGCCCAGCAACTGTCCATCCGCCGCTGCAACCAAAAACTGCCGCCACTTGCGACTCTCTAAAACCCGTTGATCAGCAAACTCTCGCAAGGTCAAAGAAGCGGCAACCACTGGACTTTCGGCAATGACGGCATCTGCTGCCGTGAGTCCGGCTAAGCGGTCTTGCACAGTGGCATATTGCGCCGCTTGACCCGCATTTTGCAACAGGAACCAACCAATCAACACATTCCAGAAATTCACTCCAGCGCCAAACAAGACTAAGGGAAGGAGTCCAGAGGCGATCGCGACCCAGCCAAACACCTGGCCGACGCGACCCGCAAATTGCATCCCTTTGTAAGGGTTGCCCGTAATTTTCCAGACCAACGCCTTGAGAATATTGCCCCCATCCAAAGGTAAGCCTGGAATCAGGTTGAACAGTGCCAAAGCAAAGTTAACCGACGCTAGCACTCCTAACATCGCTGCTAAGGGTCCTGTAATGCCGGTAAACCCAGTCAGCAGCGTCACCCCTACCGCAATCAGGAGACTCACCAAGGGACCCGCGATCGCGACCCAAAACGCACCCTCAGGGCTGTCTGATTCTTTTTCTAAATTGGCTAAGCCCCCAAACAGAAATAGGGTGATGGACTTCACCTCAATTCCTTGCTTCAATGCGACAAAGCTATGACCCAACTCATGCGCTAGCACAGAGCCGAATAGGAGCAATGCCGTGATTAATCCCAAACTCCAGGTAACTCCAGGCGGGAGGGTTGGAAATTGGGCGGTGAGTCCAGACCCATAACTCAAGGTCACTAATCCCAGAACCAGGAACCAAGACGGGTTGACGTAGAATGGAATTCCAAACAAACTGCCGACACGAATATTATTCATATCGGATACCTCCAAATAAACGGACGCTTGTGATCGTCCTTAGGCTTCATAGCCCTAATGTAACGAAATATAAAGGAATATTCATCTCAGATGCGGAGTAATTACCGTCTGTAGTTAGGGCGGTTCGCTGGTTTGCATAAGGGCAAGTGTAGAGCGAAGAAATAAGTGACAAGACCGAAGAATTATTTGTCAAGTCCATCTGATACTTTGAATCCATCAAAGTGATGACATAGCACTCGAAACAGAGTTGCAGGAGCAAATTCGCAAGGATTTTGATTTGAATCCTGCATTTGTTCCTGTTGGTGAGTTGCAGACTTATGTCTTCACTGGAATGCAGGATGATGGTTCGATTGCCGTTTACTTGCACTGGCAACAATATTGCGATCGCCGCACAAATAAGAACTTATACTTTGGCTATTTTAGCTATCAGGGAAGCCGTTTTACAATTAAAACGCGAGTATCTTCTAACAAAAAAAATCAGATCGCTTTTGCAATGTTGATGACTTAGTTGATCTACCAGGGAAGTATGCAACTTCATTAAAAGACCTAAAGTTAGATCCGAAAGAAGAAAATCAGTATCTCTTGCAAAACACCTATGTAGTTTATGATGAAAGTCCCTATGATTATGTATCCACTCACTATAAAGCGGTTTTTTGGTTTGATTTATCAAACCTTACGGTTACTTACAGTCTGCCATGGAGAACTGATACGAGCCGTTAGTTCAAACATTACAACTCACAGCTAGACGTTACACGTCTAACTTTCGATTGGCAGTGACAGTAGGTACTAATCCGCCCCAAAGGTGTCTGTCATTAGCGACATACTTTATACTTCTCCTGAATCTGTATATAGAAAATGCCTTAACTGAGATCTTGCAGCATTCTCAATAAGCCGATTCTAAGCGAGGTTTGAGGTCAATATCGAACCCAAAATGAGCCGCAATATCAGCGTGAGATTGGATGCGTTTGAGTAACTGAAACCAGATAATCGAAGGGAACA
>DVDV01000361.1 GCA_015296075.1 Leptolyngbyaceae cyanobacterium M33_DOE_097
ATCTGCTCGAGTAGGTGCTGTTGGCGTTCGCTTAACTGGATAGCGAGGGCGTAAGGGGTCGGCATGGTACAAGAACTGCTGGATTTTAGACATCAGTTCTATTCTAGCTGTCTAACTACTCTTGCCTTCATGCACTAGTTCATTGACCTCCGCTCCAATCGTTTGCAAGTCAGTTGATGCAAAAGTATGAAGGGTGTCATGCCGTAAAAAAGCAATATGAGCCTTTGTTTTCTGAGTCGCTTTGGCATACGCCCATAATTGAAAACGGTAATCTTCTGGATCCTGTGCTTGATCCGTTTTAATATCTAAGACAAAATCTGCTCCGACTAAGTCCGCTGAGCCATTCAACGTTATCAGTCCTACCGATAGTTGCAATGCATACTCCCAATCGCCGTGGCGGACAGGCTGATAGGTCGGCGATCGCCAGAATACGTTTGCCAGATCCAAGGCTTCTTGCACCTGTTCTGTCGGTAGGTCAGGCTGATATTGATGCAGATTTTCCAAACTCGAAATGTTTTTCTCAAGCGCTCTATGCGTTAGGCTACCAATCTCAGCCCCACGATTCGAAGCGCCCGTTTTTAAGCCAGGGTGCCCATCAATGTACTGTAACCGAAATTGTTTGGGACAGCGTGCGTAAGCAGTTAAGGCGGTCACCGGCAGCTCTAACCCGCCTAACTGAGTGGAATTTACCAGCATCGTAGGAGGGATCTGTGGAATGGAGGGTTCAACCGCAATACCAGGAGTCACTCGCTCAAAATCAAAGGGAATTGGCTGAATCGGAAATTGCCCCTCCAATCCGGGTTGGAGGATCGATAAACCATTACCACTGGGTTCCGCCGCTGTTAAAATCAGGCGATCGCGAGCGCGGGTGAGTGCGACATAGAGTAGACGTTTGGCTTCTGCCGCGTCTTGTTGTTTTTGCTGCTGTTCCAGCACAATGTAAAGCGCCGATTTTTGCTTTTCGCCTGCCTCGTCTTCTAATTTTAGAGAAACGCCTAGGTCTGGGTCAAAGCGAACTGAAGCCGTGCTGCTAGCCGATTGGCGGGTCAAGTCTGGCACGATCACAACCGACCACTCTAAACCTTTAGCCGCATGAATCGTCATCAACGCAACGGAATTGCTGGCGGCGAGTGCCGGTCTAGGAATGGAAACCTCATAGTTAATGAGTCGCTTCAGTCGGCGGACGACAACCAATACATCCGCCATGCCCAGTTCTAATTGACGGACTACGTCCAAAAAGCCGCGCCAATCCGCCAAGCGTCGATCGCAGCCTGGTAAGTTGGCAATCACAGCGGTATACCCGGTTAAGCGGTCAGCCAGTTGCAGTAAGCGAGTCGGGGGTTCTGCTTCGCGCTCGCGTAACAGATGATGCAACGTTTCAACGACTTGCTTTATTTCCAGCTCATTGCTCTGTTTTAACCGTTGCCACCAGGTTTTAGCGGCTGGTAATTGGCTCAACGTTAAAAGGGTGCGATCGCTGACAGCAAAAAATGGACTCCGCAGACAGGTAACCAGAGCCAGGTCATCACTCGGATCAGCGAGAAATTGCAGCAGTGCCACCGCATCTTTGGCTTCGCGGGTTTCTAGTAAATTACCACCCCCCGCTTGCAGAATGGGAATTCCACGACTTTCAATCGCCTGTCCATAACCTTCCAATGGGTCCCAGGTGCGAGACAAAACCGCAATATCGCCCGGTTGAATCGCCCGTAGCGATCGCGTGGGTTTATCCCAGACCTGAACTTGCTCTTTCAGTAAGCGTTCCACGACATCAGCAATATGCTGTGCTTCCACGCTGCGACATTGCTCAATCTTGGGCTTGGGGTCAATATCTCCTGGCGTCACGGCAAAGACTTCCAGGTGTGGCCCCTCATGGGGTGCTTCCCGCTTCGCATCGAGATTTTGATGCAGTTCCTCAAGGACAGGCGCAAACAACGTGTTGATGTTGTGGATCAAGGGCTGATGCGTACGAAAGCTTTGCGTCAAAGACAGAACTTCTCCCCCCAACGCTTGCAGGCGATCGCGCCACTCTTGAAACACACGCACATCCGCCCGCCGGAAGCCATAGATCGATTGTTTTTCATCACCAACTAGCGTCAAAATCGCCTGTGCAGTCAGCTGTTCTAAAAATTGCCCCTGAATCGGATTCGTATCTTGAAATTCATCAATTAAAAAGACACGCCAACGCTTGGCATAATACTCTCGCACCTCAGGCCGTTCTAACGCTTTTAAGGCATGAACTTCCAAATCATTAAAATCTAAAACTCTTTGTTGTCGCTTCGCTTCGCGCAGATGAGCCTGGACTTGCTCAAACGCCATCTGCAAAACAGGTTGCATTGACTCAATTTGGTCATCCAGTTCCGTCACTTGCAGAGTGATCAAGCCCGCTTTCAGCACTTCACGTACCGTTTCGCGTAAGGCTTTGATAGCCGCTTTGACCTCCTCCAACAGCTCTTTACTGCTCCAGTTCTTCTGGCTTCCTCCTTGCAGATTCAGCTTGTCAATCGCAGTCAGTGCCGTCAAGACATCCTCTCCCTGCTCAAGACTGGAGATCCCGGCGATCGCAGTTTGGCGCGTGCTTTCTAGCTTGTCACCCACCGCCCCAGCACAAGAATCCAAAACCTGACGAGCCTGTATCCAGGTCGGATGTTTTAATAAATTATCCAAAGCAACTTGTCGGCACCGTTCGACTTCCGGCAACCAGTCGGTTCGAGTTCGGTTTAGAGCGGCGGCGGCATTCAAGGGATCATCTAAAAAAGCTTCCAACACCACTCGCATCAGAGAGTAAGGAACATTGGCATACACGTCTGGAGTCAATTCATCCAGGGCGATCGCCAACTGTTCAACCCGCCAGAGCTTGCCTTCCAGATCATCCAGCAACCGAAAATCCGCAGGAACATTCGCCGCCTCAAACTGTTCGCGACAAATACGCGCCGCTAGAGCATGAAATGTGCTGATCGGCGCGGCTTCTACTTCTGCGATCCATCCTTCTTGTTCGGGTGCCTGCTGCAAGATGGTTTGCCGCACGCGCGATCGCAGTTCCGCCGCTGCCTTTTCGGTAAAAGTAACCGCAACAATTTCTAACGGCGAATAGCCCGATTGCAAGTGGTACAGATACCGCTCTGCCAGCATGTGGGTCTTGCCAGTTCCAGCTCCAGCCGTGACGCTGACACTTCCCACTGCATAAGCCGCTTTGGCTTGTTCGACCGTTAAACTCATGCGGTTTCTCCCTTCCGGTTGAGGCGATTGCCTGCACGACACAGACTGTCGTAAGCACAGTATCTACAAGCGTGGCCGTCGATATCTGGCTGCACGGGATATTGCCCCGTCGATAGAGTGGTCTTAAGCCGCTCAGCTACGCCTTCCAGTTCTGCCTGGGTCGGTGTTTTTTTAGGAGAAATGTCTTTCCCAACGGTTAGCGAGAAGTAGGATGTACGACAAACGGCTTTATCGGGATAAAGTGCTAGAGCCGCAACAGCCTGGTAAAGCGGTAATTGCAAATCGATCCTGGCTTTTCCGGTTTCGTCTTTGACTCCCACAGGAGCCTTCGAACTTGTTTTGTAATCGATTAATACCAGCCCATCCTCGGTGCGATCCAGGCGATCGACATAACCGCGAATTTTTAACCCCTGCCACTCCCCTTCAAATTTTTCTTCTAGCTTCAGCACCTCAGTTCCGGGTGGCCAAAACTCAGGTTGCTGCATAGCCCGTCGGAGAATTTTGACGTGTTCCACTCGCCGAGCTTCCCACGCCGTGAAGGATGGCAGCTTTACCAAGGCTTCGGCTTCAATGAACCAGTCGTTCAAGCGCTGTTCATCCGTTACATCCAGCGATGGATCAGCCTGAGCCGCCTTGAGTGCCAATTCCACGACTTTGTGATACAGGTTTCCGCGCAGAGCAGGGTTCAACTCCTCATCGAGTTCTTCTGCTTCAGCAAGCTTCAGCACCCGACTCGCAAACCACTTAAACGGACATTGCCCCAATTGCGTCACTTGAGAGGCACTAAACCAGTGCTGGCTGTAGTCGAAGGGAACACCCACCACACCATCATATTCATTGGGTAGAGCCGAACTCTCGCGATGTTGCTCGACTTGAAAAGCCGCGATCGCCTGTTGCAAGACCGGATCATCCAGGGATTCGGCTTGTCGGAGATAGATTCGACGAGCTTCTTCAGGACTGGCGATCGCCTTTGCGGGAATTGCACTAAACGAAAGTCCAAGTCGTTTGAAGTAAACTGATGGCTCTCCACTCACCTTGGCATAGGATATTGTGAAGGATTCAGTTGCGGTATGCAGCAATGCATAGAACTCAAAAGCTGCTTGGCGAGCAAACTCAGCCGCATCCGGTAAGTGAACCCCCAACGTTTTCAACTGCTTGCGTTCATAGAAATCCAGCATCGGATCATTTTGCACAGGAGCGGGCAATTCGCCTTCTAAAGCACCCATGACAAAAACATGCCGATACCGCGCACCCATAACGGAAAGGGGGGTGTGCAGTTCGACGCCACCGCGTCCCGGTTGGGCCGGAGTCGAAAGTACAGCAAGACTGGCAAGCACTTCCTCTGCAAATTCAGGCCAGGTCAACTTTTCACCTTCAGGACGAGATAGCGTGACTAAGCCATCTTCCAAGGCATTGTACGCCACACTTTCCCTGGCCCAACGCGAAGCCCTACGGCGGAGATTAAAGGCTTGAAATATTCCTTTCAGCTTCTCGACCCAGGTATCTCGTCGCGCACTAGAAGGAAGTTTCAGTGAGGAAAGATCGAATTCGAGCGTCTGGGCTATTTTCTGCCAGCTATCAAAACCGGAGGGGCGCTGTTGTCTCACGGTCGCCCAAAACTCGGCTCCTGCATTCATACTTAGGGGATGGCTCAATAGGCGAGCCGTTAGCTCGAAGGGAAATTGCTGCTGAACAACGTCCAGAAGTAGAGTCAACCAGGCTCCAATTCGGGTAGCGGAAAGTGGAACGGAATAGAGGGCACGCAGAGGAACACTGTACTCCCACGCAATATCCAGTAGTAAGGGGCCGTAAGCTGCTTCATCCTGCGTCACCACCACAATTTCACGCGCTGGAACCCCTTCATGCAACCGTTGCTTGACTTGCGTTAAAACATTTCGAGCCTCTGCTTCTGAGTTTGGGTAAGCATAAGCCGCGATCTCGAACGGATCCGGCGTTGCCGTTGCCGTTGGGTTGAGAAACTGGTTCGCCAGCCATGCTCCAGGCGTTTCAGGTGCTAAAGTTGGGGTTGTTTCGACCTGCCATCCTTGTTTTTGCAAGTCGTCAACAACGCGCTGTTGATGGGTAAACAAAGCATGATCAGCCAGTGGTAAACAAAAAATGCTGTTATCAGCCGCGATCGCCTCAATCAATGCGAGTTCATCCGCCTGCGGTTGAAAGTAACCATAAATCAGCACGGGCGATCGTTCGGGGGAGTGTTCTGTTGCCCGCCACAGCACTTCGGCTGAGTCCACAAAATTCTGTTGATGCAGCAGGTGTTGATACAACTGCGTGACTTGAATGAGTTGTTTGGCTCGCTCGGAGTAGCCTGCTAACGTGATCTCCAAGTTTGGTGCAGCTTGCAGCAACGCTTGCACCGTCGGCATCCAGGCACGTGTCATCCCTGCAATGTCGTGGGGTTGAACCTTTTGCTGAATTGCTTCGCGCAAGGCTCTTTGGGCATTTAAGGGAGGGGCAATTATAATTCCCTGCGCTTGTAATAATCGCGTCGCAAAGTCTCGAAGCGATTGTTTTCGCTGCCTTAAACTTCTGGCTACACCTCGTGTCGGAGTCAAAACCTCATGTTGATTTTGCCCAGCCACTTCTTTTGCACGAAGATAAGGCTGAGTTTCTAAATAGAGCAAACGCTTCATGAGTCACTCTGCGACTTCAGAAATTTTCTCGATTGGGTCGATTTTCTCAACCTTTCTACAGTTCTAACCACCCGAACCAGGAGGGATATCAGTAGATTTACGTGAAATTCTCGAAATTCATAAAGAAAAAACAGTTGGCCGCCGCAAAAAGACTTCTCTTAAACTCATGGAACAAAAGTGTTCTGCATGGCTCACCTCTTAAACACGCAGAACACTTTTGTTCTTAGAAAGTTTGCTGACCGCGATTTGGTAATATAGAATACATTGTCAAAACTGCCAACAAATTGCCAATAAGTGACAATAGAATGCCAAAAATTGGCAATTTTTGGACCATCTCAGCTTCTTAAGTATTCTAGAGTTTTATTCTTCTGCTAATACAAATCCTTTTTGGTAATAATCATCCATTTTTTGCCAATTTTTGACCATTTTTTGCCATCACTGTTTTCATAGAAATTTTGTCTCTTGGAGATCGCTTACCTCAACTTAGAAACTCAAGCACTACTGGCCTTGATCGGGATCAGGCAGTTCAGAAAAAGACTATTACCAAAATTCCCTTGTTGTTATGACTGTTGGATAATAGGGATTATTAAGCAACGCATCTTGTAGATGACCGAATCTTTGAGCGATCGCGTTGGTTTTGCTGGCGATCGCTGTTGTATGTTTAGCCGCATCCTGATCCTTGTCTTATACGCAGTTCGTTAAGCCGTTGCCGGGTTGCACTTTTAATTTGAAGGGGTGATGTTATTCTGCATGGTTGAAGCTTGAATCATGCAGAAAGTCTCAAGTCATCTAATGCAAAGCACTTGAAAAGACAAGCCAATAAGCGATTGTAACCTCAAGTTTTGCAACTCAGCTTGAGGTCACACACTGATTTCTGGAAGGCCACAGATGGTCTTGAACCAGAGCTATAATTATTTTTACCCACATTATGGATTTGGTGAAAGTTGGAATGCTTGAACCAAAGCATCATCCAACTGTTTCAGTTGCTTAGCACTCAGTTTGCCCAATCTTCGAGCTAGTAACCGACGCTCAAGCGTTACAATCCGAGTCACCCTGACTTTTGAAATCACTTTAAGTCCAGTTTGTTGAAATTCTGGATCAACCGGGTCAAGAACAAATTCTCCTGGATAAATTTGCGAGACATCTTGTGAAGTCACAAAACAAAGGGTAACATCCTGCCCATTTGGATCAGCCCACAAGACAATCGCCGGACGCAATTTTGTTTGGCTCAGATCTGTGAATGGGAAGGGAACCAGGACAAGGTCACCTTTATTCATGGCAAGGGTTCCCCATCTGTTACCGTGTAAAGATCGGGTTCCTGCTCTAAAAAGTGAAAGGCTCCTCCCGTTTCCGCCAATCGGACTAATTCTGAGGTAGACGATTCTGAGTAAGACAGCAGCAGCTTTTCTCGAATGAGCGCTTGCTCTTCTTCTGAAAGAGAAAAAATAACTTGAATGATTGAATTGACCAGTTGAGTATTCATACTTTGCCCCCAATCAATACTAAAGTTTATTGTAATTCAGATGCTTGCCCCACATCCGGTAGTACCGTTTATGCAAAGCAATTGTGTGATTGTAGATCATCCCAGCTACGTTAATGGTGCACTTGAGATGACGTTTCCGCTTATTCTGATAGAGCTTAAATTTCAGAGTTTGCAGGTACTAATTCTAGGGCGTGTTTTAAAACCCTTTGAGATCCTTTGGTAGTCTAGAGTTAGCGCATTCAGAGTCTGACTATGATTCTTCCCTCCTATCGTCGTGGCGACTTAACCAATGCTCAATGGGAGAAATTGAAACCGCTCTTACCACCGCAAAAGCCCGTAGTCGGACGCCCGAACCAGGACCATCGGACCACGATCAATGGCATTTTGTGGATTGATCGCACTGGAGCACCGTGGCGAGATTTACCCGAACGCTATGGACCGTGGCAAACGGTGGCCGGACGCTTTTACCGTTGGCGTCAAACGGGAGTATGGGCGCGAATTCTAGCGCAATTGCAA
>DVDV01000412.1 GCA_015296075.1 Leptolyngbyaceae cyanobacterium M33_DOE_097
ATTTTGTTCCCTTCGATTATCTGGTTTCAGTTACTCAAACGCATCCAATCTCACGCTGATATTGCGGCTCATTTTGGGTTCGATATTGACCTCAAACCTCGCTTAGAATCGGCTTATTGAGAATGCTGCAAGATCTCAGTCTGCCTTCTCATCGAGAGCTACTTTTCCAGGATTTGCTCAATCTAGGTGCAACTTCTGCAATGATCTTAACAACACCGGAAACACCCACCACTCAAAATATTAGAAATGAGAGTTATCAGCGACTGGTGAGCTGTCTGGGAGAAAAATATTGCCAGGTAGGGTTAGTTGCATTTCTTCGTTTTTGGGCAGAGGTTCTGGTCTCAGTTGAGTATTCCTGTCTCTGGCAACGAATTTCTGAACGCTTGTGTAATGGGCAATCACCACACAAAATTAGATCGGAGTTCTACTATTTCCATATGATCCATGACAGCAGAAATTCAGATATTGGACAAGAGAGCATTTTAGGCGGTTTGACCCATTCTCAAGAACTGGCAATTCATTTAAAGAGACTTATTTCATCTGAAGACGCTCTAGTTTACTGCCTTAAACTTCAAGAGAAAGCCTATCAGCTTAAATGTCAATTTTACGATCAGTTCATCAGTGCGCGTGCTAGCTAGCTTGTTTCCCTCACATAAATATGAGGCGATTGACGCATAACTTTTAAGCTAACCGGATGGCGATGACCTGCGACTCATAGATCATTCACGCTCCGTTCCGGTTCAGTGCAATGTGGTATGCCTAGCAGGGACGTAAGCTAACAGGGTGAAAGTCCCTTGTTGTCAATTGACATTGAGGATCGGATTGTCAGTCTGGCTCAACCGCATCTGCGTCCAATTGTGCGAGGTAAGGCCAGAACACCCGTGGAACTTGGGGCCAAGATTGCGGTTGGCTGTGTCGATGGGTATGTGTTTTTAGACCATCTCGACTGGAACAATTTCAATGAAGCGACCGATTTGCCAGAACCGATCGAGCAATTCAAGCATCGTTTTGGGCACTATCTGGCTTCAGTGCATGCCGACCGAATCTACCGGACCCGTGCCAACCGCCAGTTGTCTGCTTTCGACGGTTGTTTCAGTTCCACCGATCGCAGCCGCACTGGCACAATTCGCAATTTGTCTTGGCTGTTGCTTGAGTTCTAGCAAGTCTCAAGATTTAGCTGTTGGTCTTCTCAAAACTCATGAAATACTTTTTCAGCAAGCTCTATAATAGTTTTTTTCTCGCGGTATCATTATGCTCAGGGATGCATTTATCTCCTATGGTCGGCCTGACAGTAAGGACCTTACCGCACTTCTCCGAGACCGTTTGACCGCAGCAGGCTTTAATATTTGGGTTGATCTGCAAGATATTCCCCTGGCGGTCGATTTCCGTAACGAAATTAAAGATGGTATTGAGAAAGCGGATAACTTTCTATTCATTATTTCGCCCCATGCGGTTAATTCAGTCTATTGTCGCCAGGAGATTGAGTATGCCCTGAAGTGCAATAAGCGGATTATCCCTGTACTGCACAAAGCTCAGATTGACCAGGAAACCTGGCAAAAGCGCAATCCTCAGAGTTCAGAAGCCGATTGGGTCGCTTATCAAGCTAAAGGTCTCCATTATGGTGACGATCGCAATCCCAACATGCATCCGGCGATCACTCAGATCAATTGGGTTCCTTTTATAGAAGGGGTGAGCAACTTTGAGGAGTCTCTGCAAAAGTTGCTAAAAATTTTTGAGCGCCATCAGGTCTATGTGCGTCAGCATACAAATCTATTAGTCAAAGCGCTGGAATGGGAGGAACAGCATTGCCAACCAAGCCAACTGCTGATTGGGGCAGACTGCCAGCAGGCCCATACATGGCTTGTCACAGAGTTTAAGGATGAACAGCCCCCCTGCCTGCCAACTGACCTCCATTGTGAATATATTACCGAGAGCCTGAAAAGCCTGAGTGACTTGATGACCCAGGTTTTTTTATCCTATACAGATGAGGATGGAGAAATCGCTACGCAAATTCGTCGCAGTCTTATCCGTCATGGGTTCACCGTCTGGACGAGTCAAACAGATGTGCAAAAGGCGGATGAAGCACAAGTGTCCATTCAGCGGGGGCTAGAGGATACGGACAATGTGGTTTGTTTGCTCTCTCCTGCGGCACTGCGATCGCAGCTTTGCCACGATGAGATCGACTATGCGCTGACGCTCAACAAGCGCATCATTCCTTTGTTGGTTCACCCAACGGAACCCGAGCAGATGCCAGTTACTTTGTCCAATTTGCAGTGTATTGACCTGACCGAGCATCAAAATGCGACTGCCTACCAACTTAGGATTGGTCAACTGATTCGGGTTTTGCGGCAGGATGAGATCTATCACACGGTTCATAAGTTCATCCTGTCTAAAGCCCTGAGGTGGCAGCGACAACAGCGCAACCCTAGCTTGCTGGTGCGGGGGCACAACCTACGCTTTGTTGAAGCATGGTTTCAGTCTGCCAAGACCCGATCGCATCACCGGCCAATTCCGGTGCAGGAAGACTACATCTATGCCAGTTTGCAGCAACCCCTGGTGCAATCACTGGATGTGTTTATTTCCTACTCCCGGGTCAACTCAAACTTTGTTATCAAGCTCAACAATGAACTAGAGTCGCAGGGCAAAACCACTTGGTTTGATCAGCATACGATCGCTCCCGGGACTAACTTTCAAGAGGAAATCCATCGCGGCATTGAACTGTCGGATCACTTTCTCTTCGTCCTTTCTCCCAGTTCGATCAACTCACCCTACTGTGCCGATGAGGTAGAGTATGCCCAAAAGCTGAATAAGCGGATTGTCACGGTGTTGTATGAACCGATCGAGGTTGCCAACTTGCATCCCGTTCTGACCACCGTCCAGTGGATTGATTTTAACCGCTATAACCGCGACTTCTACACAAACTTTGGCGAACTAATGCGGGTTTTGGATACGGATCAGGCGCATTTGCGCTCCCATACCCGGCTAATGGGTCGTGCCCTGGAGTGGGAGCGCAATGGCTATGACCCCAGTTTTCTGTTGCGGGGTAGGGATTTGCTCACCTCTGAGCAATGGTTGCAGCAGGCTGCCAAACAGTCTCCACCGCCTACCGCTCTGCAAATTCGCTATATTCACACCAGTCGCAAATCACCCCTGCGGCAGGCCAAGCCATACCAGGTTGGGCTAACGGCCCTGGTAACCACGGTGTTCGTCCTGGCCTTACGGCTGACCGGGCTACTTCAACCCCTGGAGCTGACGACCTTTGATACCATGATGCGGTTGCGTCCCCCCGACCCCCCGGACGATCGCTTTCTGGTGATTGAGATTACCGAAGACGACATCCAGGCCAGGTTCCGTAACCAGGAGAAAGGTCTGTCCCCCACGCTGTCCGACGAATCCCTCAACCGCCTACTGCAAAAGCTTGAACCCTACCAGCCTCGCCTAATCGGGCTGGACTTATACCGAGATTTTGAGGTAGATCCCAGCCTCCCCGACCTGGCGGCCCAGTTTCGCCAGAATCAGCGGCTTGTGGGGATCTGTAAACTACCGGAGATCGGTAAACAGAAAACCCAGGTGGCGACCGGAACTGCTCCACCTGAAGGGATGTCCTTGAGGCAGGTCGGGTTTAGTGACGTTCATGCCGATGCTAATGGAGTAATCCGGCGGCAGACGGTTTACCTCGCGCCACCGCAGGGGCAACCCTGTCAGACTACCCAGTCCTTTGGCTTTTTGCTGGCCCACCGTTATCTAGAGCAGGTGCAGGGGCAAAATTTGCTCTACAAAGATCCGCTCAAATCCGGCGGGGTGTTGCAACTGGGTCAGGTGGTGTTTCCCCGCTTGAATGGGTTTGATGGCGGCTATCAATGGCTAGATGCGGCAGGCTTTCAGATTATGCTCAACTACCGCGTCCCAAAAGATGGTGCAGACAAGATGGCCGATCGCATCCGTTTGGGCGACTTCCTCAACGATCGTGTGCCCCCTGATAAACGAACTGCCTGGAAGAATCGCATTGTGGTGGTTGGTGTCACGTCCCAGGTGAGTACTCAGAAAGACTACGTGGAAACGCCCTTCGGACAGATTCCAGGGGTCGTTTATCAAACCCAGGTGGCTAGCCAGATCCTCAGTGCGGTGATGGATGGGCGGCCCTTGATGAAAGCCCTAAGGGCAGACTTGTCGCTGCTGTGGATTGGGCTTTGGGCTGTGATTGGAGCATCTCTTGTCTACTTCGTTCGATCGCCTGTGCGGTTGGCACTGGTGATCGGGATTGCGATCGGCAGTTTGGTGCTGGCTTGCGGCATCAGTCTGATTGCTGGTACTGTTTGGATACCCTTAATCCCAGCATTTCTGGCTCTGCTGCTGGCCGCAAGTGGCGTACTTTACACTGCAGCGCAGTTCCCAACAGCTAAAGCTATTAAGAAGCATCGCCTATGAGTTGGCTACATCAGTTGACCCAACGGACAGCCTTGTTCTGGGCAATCATTCTTCTGGTCAGCACCCCCACTCCCGCCCAGGCTCAATGGTGGTGGCCGCCTTCCTGGTTTCGGCAACGGTCTAATTGGGGTCCAGCCTCTGGCAATTACACGGGGGCGGCTCAGCGGGGTGGGAGTTGCGGCAAAGTGCCCGTTCCCCTCACGGCTCTAGCACCGTTCTATCAGGCAGAAGATGGTCAGCAATACGTTCTTGGGGCTACCGCTTCAGACTATCCAATTCTCTGGTTCTACCTGCCCTACGAGATTGGAACGGCTGCTACCAATCTGACACCTAAAAATAGTACCCAGCCCATCGCTGAACTCAGGCTAGAGGAACAGGACCCCAAAACCCAGCGATCTTTCCAGCGGACGGTGTTGGAATTGCCAGCCACCAAACCGGGGGTTATCGGCATCCCCCTGCCCCGCCGAGAACCTGCCTTAATCGTGGGCAAAACCTACCATTGGTTATTGGTCGTTCGGTGTGATCCCAGTGATGCTTCAACCAATCAATTTGCAGAGCTATCGCTGCATCGCGTCCAACCTCCGGTTCCCTTGTCATCGATCGCCACAGCTCCACCCCGGCAGCAGCTAAGCTTCTACGTTCAAAATGGTCTTTGGTCAGAAACCATGACTCTCTGCGATCGGATACAGCGTGCATCAGGCGATCCAGACCTGTTGACCGAATGGAGCAAAATCATTGAGTCGGTGCCCTTAAATGGCATTATGGCTCAGCAGGTTGTGGCTGAATGCCGCGCAGGGAAACAAAAAATTCTTCCTCAATAAAATATACTAAATACTAGATTCAATTCGTCAATTTTGTCGTATTGTTCTGCCATTGCTTAACCCATCAATTCCCTTAAGGGAGGCACGAATGATTTGCTCCAGGGTGCCTCGATGCTTAAATAGCCAATCGATCCAAACTAAGAATCGTCTGGCTTTACAGTTTGTGATTGGGGTTTTGCCGCTGGCTTGGACGGCTGCTGTGTCAGCCCAATCGATTACCCCCGCCAGCAATGGCACGGGAACTGTAGTTCTGCAAAATGGGGGTTCCTACACGATCCAGGGTGGTCAACTGTCGGGCGATCGCAGCAATCTGTTCTACAATTTCGAGCGGTTTGGCTTAAATGCCAATGAAACCGCTAATTTCCTGTCCAATCCTGCCGTTCGCAACATTTTAGGCCGGGTTGGGGGAGGAGATCCTTCGATCATCCAGGGGTTGATTCAGGTAATGGGAGGCAATTCTAACCTGTACCTGATCAATCCGGCAGGCATTCTCTTTGGAGCCAATGCCAGCCTGAATGTGCCCGCCGCCTTTACCGCTACGACCGCGAATGGTATTGGCTTTAGCAATGGGCAATGGTGGGATGGGTCTGGAGTTTCCAATTATGCAGCCCTGACGGGGACTCCAAATGGCTTTGCCTTTACCAGTTTGCAACCAGGGGCGATGGGCGCATCCGGAGGTTGGGGGAGTACGGGGCGGATTAGCGAGAATAGAAGAGGATACAAAAAAGGGGCACCCAGTGGGTGCACCCCAATCAATTAAGTTCTAGATCTATGCTAACGCTTTCAGAC
>DVDV01000118.1 GCA_015296075.1 Leptolyngbyaceae cyanobacterium M33_DOE_097
ATTTTGTTCCCTTCGATTATCTGGTTTCAGTTACTCAAACGCATCCAATCTCACGCTGATATTGCGGCTCATTTTGGGTTCGATATTGACCTCAAACCTCGCTTAGAATCGGCTTATTGAGAATGCTGCAAGATCTCAGTCACCGCATCTTTGCCCGTTTGTCCGGCGCGGGCCAAAGCTGAGATCAGGATCAGGCAATCATTCCAGAGGGGAGCGATCGCGGTTTGCTCGCCTGTTACTGGAGTGGCACTGAATCGGTGCTCTAGCAGAGTGTAGACCGTAAATTCTGAGATAGACCACTGCCCATCGGCCTTTGCCAGGGCTTGAATCGTTTTGAAGAAGGCAGGCTGCTGCTCAGTCGGCAACTGGCGCAAAGCCGGGACTGCCAGATCCGTGAGAGGCAACCGCAGATGTCCGGTGAGGGTTGCCAGATCCGTTTCTAAGTGCAGGATGTGTTCAACAAAGTCTGCAGCTTCGGTATGGCGCAGCCAGGCCAATTGCTTGGTGTGAATCTCAGCCTGAGTCGAGTCAAGCAACAGCGCAAAAACGACAGCGGTTGCCTGCTTTGGTTGAGTCAGCGCCGTTTGTAGCGTTGGCGTTAACTTGGGTACAAAGCTTTGGGCGATCGGTAGAAAATCGGGTGCAGCCTGCCGAAACCAGGTGAGTGGATTGCTCTGTTTCGGTGTGGTAGCAGTTGCGGCCCCTCCAGCGGCAAACCCCATCACACCAGGAGACATCTCCGCCGAGGGACGGACAGAGGGAACGCCTGCTGCTTCAGCCCGTTCGAGATAGAGATCGGCCCGATTTTCGATGCGGCGAATGCGTTCGGCTAAGGGTGGGTGACTGGCAAGCCAACCATCCAGGAAAGTGGTGTGTCCATCCCCAAACAGCATGTGACTGTGAATTTCGGCGTGGGGCGATCGCAGCGTTGTGCCGTGTTCATAGCCGCCGATTTTGCGGAGTGCCCCAGCGATGCCTTCAGGGTTGCGGGTAAACTGGACGGCGGCGGCATCAGCGAGAAACTCCCGTTGGCGCGAGATAGCACTGCGAATCAAGTTGCCACAGAAGGCTCCAATGAGCCCGATTGCAATCAGGCCAAAGCCAAAAAAGAGCATGGCATTTCCTTTTTCATCGCGGCTGCGAAACTCTGCCACGATGCGTCCGGTGAAGTAGATCAGGACTAATCCGTGAATCAGCCCAACCATTCGTAGATTGAGCCGCATATCGCCATTCAAAATGTGGCTAAACTCATGCCCGATAACACCCTGCAACTCGTCGCGTGTGAGTTGTTCGAGGGTGCCACGCGTAACGCCAATCACCGCATCCGAGGGAGTATTACCTGCCGCAAAAGCGTTGATCCCCTGTTCCTGGTCGAGCAAATAGACTTGCGGGATCGGAACTCCAGCCGCGATCGCCATTTCCTCAACAATATTCAAAAGCTCTTGTTCTTCAGGCGTTGCGTCTTCGGGAGCGATGAGAGTGCCGCCCAACTCGGTTGCAATTACTGCCCCACCTGCCTTTAACTGCTGGGTTTTGTAGAGGCTTCCGGTTCCAACAATGCTAGTGGTGATTGCTGCAACGGTTAGCAGTAAGGTTGGATCCCACATATTGAGAATCCACGCTTTTGCGACTCGACGCGTGCCTGTCGGACAACTGCGATAGCGTCTGCTGGTGAAACTCCGCGAGTTGTCAAAGAAGCGATTGCCGTTTGTGTCGCGAAAATTGGAATCGATATCCCGAAAGTTGGAGCTACCCCCGTTGTTGTTATCCGAGTTAAACCCAGATGTGCGATTGCGGCGAGAAGATGACCGACTGCCACCCGACCGAGATCGTGATCGCGATCGTGCCTTAAAAGCAACGGCATTTCCGGGCGTGACCAGATTCGTTGGGGCGGTTGGGCTGGCAGGCGTCGTGACCTGCTGAGGAACTGGCTCACAGCGTGCAGCCCCTTGTGTCATGGCAAGAGCGATCGCGGCAGTCATGTAAATGCAGACAATGATCAGCACTAAAGACGCCACAAATAAGCCCATTAGTTTGCGTGTATTTTGGCGGGCCCGATCTTGATGCCCAAAGAAATCCATTGCCATGATGATGAACTGGTTTTCCCAGCGTGCTAAGTCAGTAAATTCCGATCAGCGCTGTATCGATAACAGGGAGACAACGGGCTACTTCCCGCAGAGAACACACGACCTGAGTTGAAGCGGTTTCAAATAAGGCTTGACTAGAAAGAAATGCGCGGTGCGACTTTGACTTCGGGGGCTGCTTCTTCGAGCAGGTCAGCCGCCGTGAAGTTAAACGAGGTCGCAATCAAATTGCTGGGGAAGACTTCGCGCTTTGTGTTGTAAAGCGTCACAGAGTCGTTAAAGGCTTGCCGCGCAAACGCCACTTTGTTTTCAGTAGACGTTAACTCTTCCATCAGGCGAGTCATAGTTTGGTCGGCCTTGAGGTCAGGGTAGGCTTCTGAAACCACCATCAACCGTCCCAAGGCTCCGGTCAGCGTCGCTTCAGCCGCTTCGAGTTGTTGCATCGCTTGTGGGTCGCCTGGGTTACGAGAGGCTCGACTGTTGGCTGTCATCGCAGCATTACGAGCGGCAATTACGGCTTCTAACGTTTCGCGCTCGTGTTTCATGTACCCTTTTGCCGTCTCTACCAGGTTAGGAATCAGGTCATACCGACGCTGGAGCTGGACATCGATCTGGCTATAGGCGTTTTTGTAGCGATTTCGTAAAGTGACTAACCCGTTATAAGCATTCATGACGATGACGCCCACAATCAGCGCCAGCATGATGATGAAAATGAGCAAACCGATCAGAGAGGCCATAGTGTCTATTCCAAGGGGTGAGCGACTGCAAATGCGTTCAAATCTGACTACACCTAGAATTCCTACTTTCCCTAGAAAAGTAACAATCAGTTGTCATTCGCAACATTTGACCTACGTGCTTTTTCGGAGTTCGACGGCCAATAAAAAGCCCCCCGGCTTAGCCAGAGGGGTCGCACACAACCAAGGAGAAAGCAATTTAGCCTAAACACATCTCAAGGGAACAAGGGGGAACAAAGAAACCTCGCTACAAACAGGAAATTAGAAAGAATCACTCACTAACAGCGGCTGACAACGCATACGCTTCGCTTGGCAGAGAGGCCAAGAGTAACTCAGGATGCTCAAGCTTGGGGTCAGAATGAGTGAGAGGCCTCAACTTCATGGGGCGACGGATCAGAGCTGCATAGCCACTGGCAAGTGAAATAACAAGAGCGATCGCGCCTAACCCGTATTCGTTTACTCCTCCAATATCTGTTTGTGTCGTGCGAGTTGCAGGCTTAACTGCTTGACTCGCATTTGAAGAAACAGGATCTGGAACTTTGACAGCAGAAGTTGGAGACGAACTACTAAAAGGGCAAGCATTGGTTGGAATTGCTATTGCTAAAAAGGTGACAGTTAACAAACCAGCGAACAACTTCTGAGACCCAAGCATTGAGCGTTCCTCTCAACTAGGAATTGATGGAATTATGGGTGAGACTCAGTGTTGAAACAGGTGCGTAGGATACAAAAGAAAGAAATTTTGATTATGGTGAGAGCAAGGGGGGTCAAACTTTACTGACCCTGACTCAAGCGCAACTCAGTCTAAGTGCTGTGCTGTGTCACTTCACTGGTCATTTAAGGAGTCTACTGCTATGCCTAGCTACCCCGGTATCTCGAGCGAAGCTTTTCGCCATCCGCTTGATCGTCAGGCAGAACAAGCCCTTCGCAATGTGCCCGGGTTTAACCTGGTCGCCCGCAAGTTTGTTGAGTTTTTAGCTGAGCGGCCTCGATTTGTTTATCTGATGGGCAACAGTATTCAAGTAGGCCCGCGCCAGTATGCCAACATCTACCAGATCTATCGTGACTGTCTGCGCGATCTCGATGTGTATCCTGAGCCAGATTTGTTTGTGTCGCAAAGCCCGATTGTCAATGCCGTTGCACTGGGGCAAGAGCGACCGAGCATCACGCTCAATACCGGCTTGCTGGACTTGATGAATGAGTCAGAATTGCGATCGGTGATCGCCCACGAGCTAGGGCATATCAAATGCGGCCATACAACCCTGAGCCAGATGGCAATTTGGGCAACAATGGCAGTCTCCGGTTTAGCCGAAATGACCTTTGGCCTGAGCGGATTGATTACCAGCGGCTTGTTGATGGCGTTTTACGAGTGGTTGCGTAAAGCCGAACTCTCTGCCGATCGCGCCGCAATGTTAGTGTTAGACGACACTAGGCCTGTGTTGCACTCCATGATGCGAATGGCGGGTGGCAGTGCCAAACACGCCCACGAGTTAAACCTGGATGAGTTTATCCGGCAGTCTGAGCAGTATCAACAACTCGATCAAGACGGGTTAAATCAGGTCTATAAGTTCTTTCTCTACAACAACATCTCAACGGGCGACTTTTTGACGCACCCCTTTACGGTTGAACGAGCCATCTACCTGCGCGAGTGGGTTGCGTCTGAGGAGTATCGCCAGGTTCGTGCAGGCAACTATCAACGGGCCGATGCGACTGGCTCGGTTGATGTCAATGTGGCACAACCGGAGCCAACCCAGCAACCTCCGGCTGAGGATGTGGATGATTTGCGCCGCCAGATCGAAGAGTTGCAACAGCAAATTGACCAGATTAAGCGATCGCAGTAGTCACCAACCTATTCTCCCGCAACCTTGCTGAAAAGTGTAAGCAACCTGGCAAAAACCTCCGCAGAATCACCTCCTGGGGCGTCGTTGTAATCCGTATGCAGAACAACGACTTACAGGAGCTTGCACCATGCAGACCAACACCAAACTGACGCTTTCTCTAATTACCTCTGTGATCGCGCTCTCCGCTGGGCTGGCAGTTGCTTCAGGCACCTTTGGCGCGATCGCGGTTTCTCCTCAAACGGGTAAATACGCGATCGTGGTCAACCGGGGGAGCCGAATCACGGCGGGCAAAGAGGCATTAAAACAGTGCAAAGCCTCGAATTGTGTGGTCAGCGTTTCCTTTAGAAGTGCCTGTGGTGCCGTTGCCCAGAAAGGTAAGACGATGTTTACTGGGATTGGCTCAACCAAAGAAGAAGCAATGACAAATGCGGTGCAAGCGGGGGGTAAAGGCACAAAGGCGATCGCGGCCAATTGCACCAAGTAATACCAATGCTTCAAAACTGGGCTACAGATAATCATCTGTAAGGGCGTTGTCTCCGATGGAGACGCTACGCGAACGCGAACCGCCCCTACGAGAATCTGTAAATGAGATTTAGAGAATTGGTATAACCCTCAAATCAAAAAAATGCCCACCACGACTGGTGGGCAAAGCGAAGTGATTCACTAGGTCACTACAGGTCAACGAACAAATCTATTAGTTAACAGCAATGTGCTCGTAAATGGGGACGCCGCGATATTTACCGATTACCTTGCCGTTTTTCATGGGGACATCGTTTGTAGCGGTTTTGTATTCGATGCCTCGATAGATGCGTTTCATTTTTGTCTCCTCCTGGGAGGTTTCTAGCTCTTTCAATGCTTTTAGTTTAGGGCGATCGCGCTGAGGGTTCTTCCTCCGAGGTGATCATCCGGTTGGGGGAGGGGAGTGGGGGAGTGGGGGAGTGGGGGAGTGAGGGAGTGAGGGAGTGGGGAGTGGGGGAGCGAGAAAAATGTTAGGTCAAACGTTGATTTAGAAGTTGGAAAGGCGTAAAAAAATATAGTTCTCAGGCGGAACTTAAGCCTTTAACCTGCGTACTGATGCTCCTGCCCTCTTACTTGGGTTGCACTTTGTTGGGGTCGATGTTGATGAAGGGTACAGCTCCACTGCCTCCTAAGACTGTGGGAAACTCTCCATTCCACTTGTCGATCGCGGCTTTTTGTAGCAGTTCGGGTGTGAGGGTTTCGCGAATCAAGCGTTGAGATTCGGCCTGACCTTTGGCGCGGTTGACCTGAGCTTCGGCTTCTTGTTCGGCTTCGCGGGCGATGTAAACGGCTCGCTGGGCACGTTGTTCAGCGATTTGTTTCTCTTCAACTGCTTTAGAAAACTCTGCTGAAAAGGTCAGATCAACGACGCTGGTATCCAGCACTAGAATGCCGTACTTCTCCAGGCGATCGCCCAGGGCAATATCAAAGTCTTGTTTGAGTTCGTCACGTTTGGTAATCGCTTCTTCGACAGTGCGGCGGGCGGCGGCAATCTTGAAGGATTCTTGGGTTTGAGGGGCGACAATTTTCGAGACGATGTTTTGCAAAGTGCCTTGCTTACGGCGAATCTGGACGACTTGAGTTTCATCTAGCCGAAAGTTAATGGCAAAGCTGGCAGAGAGTTGTTGCAAATCCTTAGTGGAGCTTTGCGCGGGGACTTCAAACTTTTGCACGGTAACGTCGTAGATATCAACCGAGGAGACAAAGGGCGGCTTGAAGTGAAACCCTTCGAGGAGCGCTCCATCTTGCGCTTTACCCAGAACGCTGAGTACGCCTGCCTGACCAGGGTAAATAATGATAAAGGAATTGAGTACCAGTAAGGCCACTAACCCGACGAAAGAAAGAAGCAGGGTGGCATTAAAGGGTTGAGAGGAACGATTCATGACAGACTCCGTGCGTTTCCTCTGTCACTCTAGACGACAGAAGCACGACCTGTTGGGAAAGACTTAGGATTTTTTAGGGTTCAGTTAAAAGAAACCTATATCTATTAAAATTTTTCGGCGTTGCTGAATGTATATATTTTTTTGGATCAGCATCTCCACGCTAGGGGCGTTTCGCGAAACGCCCTTACAGAATTCATATGCTCGATCAGCAACGCCAATTTTTCACGTCTCATTGGACTAAGCACATTTGAGTAGCTCAGAGTTTTTGCAAGCTCTTAGTAACAGCTTCCTTTTCTTAGAGAGAACATGAGTATTTAGGATTCCAACATTTTATTTATTTTTTGAAAAATAAACTTCCCGATGATAATTTCTGTATAAAAATTAAGTGCTATCTTCATTTTTTCTTTTTTAATCACTCTTGAAAAATAACTAAGTTGTTGCTATTTATTTGCCAGAATTTAACTGAGGAGTTCCAAATGGTTAGATTACCTCTAAAAATTTTTTTGACTAATATTCTGCTTTTTATTCTAATAGGATGCACAGAATGTCCAACAACTAATAGTCCAACAACGACTCCATCGGATACTACGCAAGCACCTCCAAGGAAAGATCTGACTTCTTCAGTTAAATTAATGACTGCTCAAAATCCGTACCTTAACAGTCTTGTTTCAAAGGCATTGTTTGGAGTTCCGTGGAAAGAATATGATAAATATTTCCTCCGCCAAGCAGTAAGTAAAATAGAGCATCAAGATGGAGGATTGACTAAACCGGATCTTACGGATGGTCAATGGATTTTGTCTCCAACTGGGCAGTTTGCGGTTGCGATCAATGCATCGACTGGGGAGCCAGATAATAGTCTAGATATTTATCAAGACCCTCCAAATAATAAATATGTTGGACGTTTAGATTTTTGTGGCCCTTCCTGCAAGTATTTAGGCGTTTACTGGATTAGCCCATCACAGTTTGTACTTGCTCAATTAGTTACGGATGAAACATCTAATGAGCAGCAAGAAGAGCAATTAAAGCTTTTTTGTTACAATCTTGATGATCAAACTGTAACAACCTATATTTCTTCTAGAAAAAACAGCGTTTCTGTTAATAACTTGCCAACTTTTTCACATTGAATCGAATTCTATAGCAATACTGGAAAAAGTTAGGACGGGGTGCAGGGGGGAAACCCCTGGCTGGGAGCGCAACTCCCACATCCTCTTGTACCAACTTCTATGCGTAGCGCTATATTTTTCAGCAGTGAAGTATATCAAGTCAATTTTTCTAACTCCTGCTTAAGTTCTTGGCCCAATACAGAGATACCCCAGGCGATCTCTTCGGGGGAGTGGGTAAAGCTGAGTCGAAAGGCGTTGTAACCTTTGCGATCGGGGAAGAAGATAGAACCAGGGGCGACGAGAATCCCCTTCGCTTCGACCTGGTGACAAATCTTCTCTAGCGGCAGTTCGTCGGGCACTTGCACCCAAATCAGCAAACCACCCTGGGGTATCGTCCAACTGGCCTCAGCGGGGAAGTGTTCGGCGAGGGCTTCTAGCATGGCATTGCGGCTCCGTTGCAGGTAACCACGCAGGTGGGTGAGCCGATGGCGGTAGTGCCCTGATGCGAGATACTCGCTGACGATCGCCTGCGAAGCGGTGGGAGTATGCACATCATCCAGCAGTTTTTGTTGCAGAAGTGGCTGATAGTAGCGTTCAGGCACCACCATGTAGCCGACACGCAACCCTGGCATCAACGTTTTTGAGAAGGTACCGACATAAATCACCGAGTCATCTCGGTCGATCGCCTTAATCGGAGGTGGCACAGGCTCAAAATTGAGTCCTTCGTAAGCGTTGTCTTCCATCACCAGGCAGTTATAACTCCGCGCCAGTTCGAGCAATTGTTGCCGATGCAACTGAGAAGTGGTGATGCCCGTCGGGTTGTGCAGCGTGCTGACGGTGTAGATCAGTTTGGGGCGATGACTTTTGAGATAACACTCCAACAGCTCTAAGTTCATGCCCGTAGGTGTCATGGGGATGCCAATAACACGAGCTTGCAGATTCTCAAGGATCGCGAGTAAGCCGTGATAAGTCGGGCTTTCTACCACGACCCAATCACCCGGTTGAATGAAGTAGCGAGTTGCCAGGGCGATCGCCTGAAACGATCCGGTTGTCACTATCAAGTCATCAGCAGACACAACCAAACCGCGCTGCACTAGCATTTGGGCAATTTGCTGACGAAAGGTGAGCTGTCCCTGGGGCAGGTCATAGTTAAACAAACTGTCGGCCACATCACTCACAGCCCGACGGGCGATGCGGGCTAAGTCACCCGAATCAAATTGCGGCGGAAAACCCCCACTAAAGGCAATCATGCCTTGGCGTTGGTGAGCATAGATGGAAGCGATGTAAGACTGGCAAAACCCACTCACCTCTTTGGGAATAATCACTTCTTGAGCGGGTGAGAAGGTGCTAACCGACTCAATCAAGGGTGCAGTGCTTTGTTCGCGATTGACGAAGTAACCCGAACCTTGCCGCGCGTGAATTAAACCATCCGCTTCGAGAACACTGTAAGCCTCGATCACGGTCAGTTTGTTGACCTGTGCCTCGCGTGCCATCTCGCGCACCGAAGGCAGGCGATCGCCCGGTTTGAGTGCGCCCGTTGTAATGAGTCGCCGGACGCGTTCTCGAATTTGCAGGTAAATCGGTTGTTCCGCTTTGCGATCGAGTGGAATTCGCATAGCAAGCCCCTTTGAAGACAGTGAATGAGGCGATATCACAGATAGCAGAGAGAAGTCTTCTCCTTATCTGTAATCTGTGTAGCACAAGTAATATATCGGGGAAGCGGATTAGATGTCCCGGTACAGTTTTTGCGAAGTTAAACAGTACAGTTCTTTGGGAATTATAACTGTACTAGCAAAAACTGTTTATTCTGTACCTTCTCGCTTCAGTAGCTGGTGCAGCACAGTAAAGATGGTTCCACCAAAACACTTCAGGAGGGTGGGGATGAATATTCCACGCGATCATTATCCCGAATCTCGATTCACCGTTGTTAACGTTCAGCCGAAGCAACCGACCGTTTCCAGGTCTCAAGCCGCACTGACATATCTTAAACAGTGGTGGAAAGGTTTCATTCATTGGTTTGATGTCAGTGCTGAACCGCGTGTTTGGCAAAAGTACGATCGCCAGGGCAACCCGCTTTACTGGTGTGTGTATGACCCGGAATTAGGGCGATCAATGAGCTTTGGCTCTGAGATGGAAGTGCGTCTCTGGTTAGAACACCGCTTCTATCGCCGGTAATCATTGTGTGAGGATCTATTGGCTCTACTAAGGAACCTGCGAACAAATTTCTCAGTTGTAGAACTGCTGCGGTAAGGGTTTGGCACTGCCAAACCCCTGCGATGGGATAACATTTACTGGCAAATCCCTAAAGTTTGTTTGGTCATCTCTCTTAAAAGGATGCTATGACATCTTTGATTCAGCATTTTCAAATGCTGGCGCATTATAATGCGTTGGCCAACCAAAAGTTATATGATGCGTGTGCTCAACTGTCTGATGCAGAGCGTAAATTAATTCGTCCGGCTTTCTTCAAAAGTATCCACGGTACTTTAAATCACATTATGGTGGGCGATCGCATTTGGTTCGGTCGCTTTGCGGGGCAAGAAGTGCCTTCTACTGGCTTAGATACCATTCTCTATGATAATTTTGCTGAGCTTCAACAAGCACGATTAAAGGAAGACACCCGCATCCTTGAGTTCGTAGCGACGCTCACCGAGGCATTTTTGGCGCAATCCATCACTTATCGCAATAATGCGGGTGTTGTGCATACCGATCCGACCGATGTGTTGCTGGCCCATCTCTTTAACCATCAAACCCATCACCGCGGGCAAGTGCATGACATGCTCAGTCAAACAGAGGTTGCTCCACCCAGTCTTGATCTGCACCGGATGCTGCGCCCCTCGCCAGTTTGATAACTGGGCTGTTTAAGGCGAAAGGGGTCACTCTGCCAATCTTTAGACTTCTGTCTCCTAAGAGGTGTTATTTCCTGACGTAAGGCTTTAGAATCGTTAAGCCAGAGATTTCGGATTGTCAGCGTTGTTAAAATCTCCCGGAAAGTTAATTGCCGCGTTGGTTGTCTTGGGGCTAGGTGTGACTGGGCTAGGCATCTACTTGGCTCTGCGTCCCGCTCAGTCTCCGCAGGAAAAGGTCAATCAGGCAGAGCAAGGTTCGCAAACTGTGAGCGACTCTGGTCGCAACATTTCTGCATTGGGTCGGTTAGAACCAGAAGGCCGAGTTTTGAAGGTTTCAGCTCCAACCGCGAGTATGTTTGGCTCAGCGCGGGTAGCTCAGTTGTTGGTGCGCGAGGGCAGCACTGTCAAGGCGGGGCAAGTAATTGCCGTGATGGATACGCGCGATCGCCTCCTAGCTGCTGCGATGGAAGCAGAGGCAAGAGTGCGCGAAGCTCAAGTAAAAGTGGGGCAGGCTCAGACGGGGGCGAAGCGAGCGGAAGTTGCAGCCCAGGTTGAGCAGGTGCGGGCACGGCAAGCACAGGCGATGGCCGCTCAGGCTGAAGTTGAGCGGCGTTTTGCTGAGTTGAAAAACGCTGAAGCTGAGTATCAGCGTTATCAAACCCTTTACAAAGATGGAGCGTTATCAAAATCGGATCTTGATACCCGCGCGTTAACGTTGCAAACTTCTCAAAGTGCGTTGAAACAATCTGAGCGGTTAAGGGATCAGGCTGCACTTGAGTTGCGGCAGGCCCAACAGCAGCAGGCGAGTTTAGAAAGTGTACGCCCGATTGATGTGCAAGCGGCTGAGGCTCAATTACAAGTCGCGATCGCCAATTTTCAAAAAGCAAAAGCGGAGCTTGAGACGGCAGCGGTGCGATCGCCGATTGATGGCAAGGTGATTAAGGTGCATGCCTATCCGGGTGAGCAGGTGGGCACCGATGGGGTTGTCGAAGTTGGCAATACGAATCGCATGTATGCCGTTGCTGAGATCTATGAAACGGATATTGGCAAAATCAAGCTGGGGCAACGGGCCAAAATTACGAGTCCTGCGTTTGAGGGTGAGGTTGAAGGTGTCGTTGCTGTGATTGGGCAGAAGATTGACAAGAATGACGTGCTGAACACTGACCCTGCAGCTGACACCGATGCCAGAGTGGTGGAGGTCAAGATTCAACTGGCTGAAAGCCAGAAAGTGGCAGGCTTGACCAACTTGCAAGTTAAAGTTGTGGTTGACCCTAACGCGCCGCTATACCCGACTCCGCAGCGACCTGACGCAACCCAATCACCGGAGCGATCGCCCAATCCTTCAAATGGGGATGCAGCGATTAGCCCCAAGGTATCCCCTTCACCGTTGATTGAGCTAGCCCCCCGCACGAATGATCCGCTGGCTCCTGCTGACAAACCCTAGCTGCTCAAGCAGTGGCATGATCTAACCTGCATTTTGTTATTCCTGGCCTGTGCTGTTCTATGTTTGCCATTCCTCTTGCCTGGTTGCAACTGAAGCGTGAGCGCATTCGTTTGTTGATTGCGCTGGCTGGGATTGGCTTTGCAGTAATTCTAATGTTTATTCAGCTGGGCTTTCGCGATGCTTTATTTGAGAGTGCCACGCGGTTGCACCAGTCGTTTCGGGGGGATATCTTTCTGGTCAGCCCTCAGTCAACAGCGCTGATCGCAATGCGGAGTTTTTCGCAACGGCGGCTTTATCAAACGCTGGGCTACCCTGAAGTGGAGTCGATTAGTCCGATTTACCTTGATTTTGGTAGTTGGAAAAACCCGGCTAATCGCCGCACTCGGCAAATTTTGGTGATTGGTTTTGACCCGGATGACCCTGTTTTTGATTTACCTGCCGTTGAGCCAAATTTAGCTCAGATTCAACTACCGGATGTTGTTTTGTTTGATGACGCTTCCCGTGAAGAATTTGGCCCTATTCCAAAATTGTTTGAGTCCGGTTTACCTGTAACAACCGAGGTCAGTAGTCGCAAAGTTACGGTTGGCGGCTTGTTTACAATGGGTGCTTCATTTGGTGCCGATGGCAATTTGCTGACTAGCGATCTGAACTTTTTACGCATTTTTGATCGCCGTGAGAAAGGGTTAATTGATGTCGGTATTGTGCAGCTAAAGCCGGGGGCTGACTCTGCTTCTGTTTTGGCAGCTATGCGGCGAGACTTGCAAGACCCCAATCAAGATGTGCGGATTTTGTCGCGAGAAGAATTTATTGCAGCAGAACGGGACTATTGGAAAAGCAGTACGGCGATCGGTTTCATTTTTGGCTTAGGAACGGCGATCGGGTTTGTTGTCGGTACGGTAATCGTCTATCAGATTCTTTACACAGATGTCACCGATCACCTGGCTGAGTATGCCACGCTAAAAGCAATGGGCTACAAAAGCAGCTATTTGTTAACTGAGATCTTGCAGCATTCTCAATAAGCCGATTCTAAGCGAGGTTTGAGGTCAATATCGAACCCAAAATGAGCCGCAATATCAGCGTGAGATTGGATGCGTTTGAGTAACTGAAACCAGATAATCGAAGGGAACA
>DVDV01000080.1 GCA_015296075.1 Leptolyngbyaceae cyanobacterium M33_DOE_097
ACAGGTCTTCGGGATTCTCATAGCCTTTCAGCAATTCATCAAGGAGCTCAGGTCGAAAAGTCATAGTATGAGTGTCTTAGGTTTAGTAGTTCATTAGATCTCAATTTCTGACCTTTGACACACTTTAATTTACAATCCCTGATTGTTATCAGCAAGTACGAAAAAATGATGAGCACTCACACGTGCAATCACTATTACCTTATTTAGTACAGAGATTGCTGAATATAGCGCTGGACGCTTTTCACCATACTGCCACCATTTCTCCCTTCTTGCTTGACGGTTGTTGTTATCTCGATCAGGCTTTACTCTCTCTCTTATAATTTCTAAGCAGTCTGGGTAGTCCGATGCATATGGTCTTCCCTGAGGTTCTTTTGGGTCATCATGTTCTTCGTCTAATGCCCAATCATAGAAGTTTATAACCCAACGGCTTGGCGATTGATCAGGGCGAGAGTTTAGATCTTCTCCATTTAGATATAGATGTACAACTTCTTTGTTATCAGGTTTTTTCAGAATAAGCCCTTGCGCCTCTTCAGGGGATAGAACAAATCCAATCCCTCCTACTTCTGAACCTTTAAATGATTTGTTGTGATTAGAAGCTAATGAATAAGGTCTACCTAAAACTTTTCCGGGTTCAGTCAAAGATGTCGTAATGCCAGGAGTGAGCTTTTCATCTAAGATAAATTTTCCAGACCAGATTCCTTTTCTAGCCCAGATATAAGCTACTTCTAAATTGGCTTCTCCAAACCATTTCTGGCTAGATACAGCACGGTAAATGTTAAGTCCGTAAGTAACCATCTCATCAAGACTAACTTCTCGACTTTCACCTTGAGCAATACTGTTTGTTGCTAATAGCCCAAATCCCCCTTCTGTTTTTATTACTTGTTGTACTCGTAAGAAGAAATAAGCACACAAATCAGCTAATCCTCTTTTTCCACATGCGATTTCTTCAACTAGAAAGTCTCGGTAATCAGTGCCAAGCACACCTGTAATTTTTGAACCTCCTTGAAACGGAGGATTTCCAACGATCGCCGCAAATCCTTTCGGTGCACCTTCCTGCAAAAACACTTCAGGAAACTCCAACAGCCAATGAAACGGTTTTCGAGGTGGTTGGTTGGCTGGATTGCCCAGATTCATCATGCGTTCAGTCTTCGCCAGAATCGCGGCTATTTCACGGTTTTGCTTCTCGGCATCGGCTTCATCCAACGCCTCAATCACCACCTCCGCCAACACCTGAATTTCCTCATCCGTCAGGTCAGAGGTTTTGCCCGCCTGCGCCAATGCCTCCGCCACTAAAAAATCACCCACATGCCGCACATGGGCGATCGCTGCTTCCGCCTCCCGATTTAGCTGTTCCTTCTTCTGAATATCGGCAATATCCGACACACTAAAGTTTTCTAGCTCTTGCCGTTTGGCGATCGCTCTCTGCACAAAGGGTTTCCAGCGATCGGACACCGTTCTCAGTTGCACCGCTTCCTTTTCAGGATTCAGTTTCAAAAACTCGATTTGCTCTGGTCTGGTAATCCCCAACAGCGAATCGCCCCACTTCAGCGCGTGATCCACAAACGTAAACGGTCGCCCCTTCGCCAGCGTAATCAGCCACAGCGACAGCTTCGCCATCTCAACGGCTAACGGGTTTTTATCGACTCCATAAAGACAGCGATCGGCTACAATGCGTCGCGCCAGGGTGAGGCGTTCGTCGGGGTCGGTAGGTAGGATGTGTTCTCCGACTTCTGCGCGGGAGAGAGAGCCATCGGGGAGGATGCGGATTTTGCCCTCACCCCCAACTCCTTGCTCTGAGGGCGAGGGGAGCCGATCCACTCCGGTTCCCTCGCCCCTAGGGAGAGGGCTAGGGTGAGGGGGATTCTCCAACTCCCGCTGCCAAGCTTCCACTAGCTTCTCAGCTAAATAGCGACAGGTCTGCACCAAAAACGCCCCACTGCCCATCGCCATATCGCAGATCTTCAGTTGCAGGAGTTCAGCAGGCGATCGCAACCGCCACTCTTCCTTTGGCTTCCCCTCTGCCACGCCCTCATACACCAACGGCTCCAGCGTATACTGCTCAATCTCCTCGGTTAAATTGCGCGGCGTGTAGTGCGTCCCAGACTGACGGCGATCAACCCCCGCTGTCACATACACACTGCCTGCTGGAATCACCACTGGGTAGTCCAATGTATCGAACCGGATCAGCTTGGCAAACGGTAGAATGCGATCCAACAGGGCGTGATCGTTATTGCAGGCAATCAGTAACCGCTGCCGTGCTTGATGATCTTGAGGTGTTTCACCTGTTCCACTTGACTGGCTTGCTTGAGTGGCTACAGCCTTCTGCAATGCCGCCAGCGATTTACCCGTTTGCTCCTTCAAGAACGCGACCAGGACAGTTTCCCCCTTCTTCGCCTGCTCCTCCAACGCTGCCAGTGAAATCTCCGGCTCCTTGTCCTTCGTCCCCATCAATCCCAGAATTGGCTCTGCCGCCCGGACTGCCGTGTGATCGAGCAAGCCCTCATAGACATGCCCAATCTGCTCAATATCCAATGCCCGGAATGAGAGCTTACGCGGCTCCACTCCACCGCCCCCCGGCACCTTCACCTGAAGAATTTGTAATGCTTCCAACAGGTGCAACACCGTGCGGTTATTCACAGGAATTGGGTCAGCCGTCTGCAATTTCCAATCAGTGCCCTCCCGCCGTCCCTCCAGAAAGGGAAACCGATCGGGGTCAAACAGGCTCCCACCATAGGCAGGAATAAACAGCGCATCATGGTCTACCCCGGCATACACCGCCCGAAACGTTGCCAGCAAGCGACACCAGGCATCCTGCCGCCGCTCCAGCACCTCCTCCCCAGACTGATCTGCCTGCTCCCGCAAGCGCGATCGCAACGTCGAAACCGCATAGTGCGTGTTGTAAAGCTCATTCTCATGGGGCGGAATCAGCTTGCGTTCCTCGGCTGAGAACAGAAATACCAGCCGCATCATCACCGTCAATGCCGCTTCATACAACCGAGTTTCCGAAATACCCTGCAACAGCGTTCGATTGCGATCCTGGTCAATCCGGTCGATCGACTGCACCAATACATCAACCGCCTTCCGTACCTGATAGCCCAACTGGTCAGTAACTTCCTGCTGGCTATTGATACTTTGCGCCAGCATCACCTCTAACGTTTGCGGTTCATCCACCCGGAAGAAGCGATCGACCGCCAACAAACTGCGAAACGCTCTCAGAGTAATCGGCTCTTCCTGCCAGAGCGTCGCATACCAGGAGATGTACCCCGTCGTTTCTCCCTTTGGCGCATTCACCAGCATCCAGTGTTCGCCATTCGTCAACAGTCCCAGCCGCACATTGCAAGCATGGAGCAACTCCATCATCCGAGTGGCAGGACTGGCAGCCCAGCGGGAACCCTTCAGCCCCTTTTCTAAATCCTGTCCCGCAGGCACCACTTGCACCAATAACCTCGGTTTACTGAGATCTTGCAGCATTCTCAATAAGCCGATTCTAAGCGAGGTTTGAGGTCAATATCGAACCCAAAATGAGCCGCAATATCAGCGTGAGATTGGATGCGTTTGAGTAACTGAAACCAGATAATCGAAGGGAACAAAAT
>DVDV01000056.1 GCA_015296075.1 Leptolyngbyaceae cyanobacterium M33_DOE_097
AGGTCTTCGGGATTCTCATAGCCTTTCAGCAATTCATCAAGGAGCTCAGGTCGAAAAGTCATAGTATGAGTGTCTTAGGTTTAGTAGTTCATTAGATCTCAATTTCTGACCTTTGACACACTTTAATTTACAATCCCTTTTGGCTGCGTTCAATCGCCCGTTTGCGAACAAGATCAACATCGCGCCTAAATATGACTTCTAGTTCTTTCTGTATCTGTGTCAGTTGCGAGTGTTTCAGAAACGAAGAATCAACCGATTAACTCATCACCCACCACCCATAAGCACACACACCCAGCAGCGCTGTACCCAGTAGCAATTCTTGCTGTTCATGCCAGCTACGCCGGATTTTGTCGAAGAAGTAACGAAAAGTTGCTCGACGAGCCTGTCCTAGCTCTGCCATCAATACTTTTACTCTAGCATCCACCTCTTCTAAGGTGACTTCACCACGACGGTAAGCAACATCCAAGGCATTCAACTTCCGCCAATAATCGTTCGTCGCCTCCAGCAAATTCGGACCCATAACCAAAACCTTAGTATTGTTAACCTTTGTAACAAGGCTAGCGTGCAGGACTTTTGGACGTTCTCTATTAGAAGTTGGAGCCTTTAGCATCAATAGCTAGAATCTTGCCATAGCGAAAACGTAGGCAAATAAATCTTCAATTTAGCTAGCCATTCAGAAATCAAGATTAATTTTATGAGGCAAAAGCTGTGCCAGTTGAAGGTGTCTCAAAAACGTCCCTTTCTTTTACACTTTGAATTGAGAAGGGCGATCACCCCTTTGATGACACTTAAGCTGTAAAACAACCCATCAATAAATCTATGTATCAAAACTTAGCCTCTTCAACGAGTTCTGATACAGTGAAAGTACATTTGATCTTACAAAACCATGCTCATTGGATACCAACGAGTCTCAACTGATGATCAGCATCTGGCCTTGCAACAAGATGCGCTTCAAAATGCAGGATGCGAAAAAATCTTCTCTGACAAAATGAGCGGTGCCACAGCCGATCGCCCCGGTCTCAAACAAGCCTTTGAGTTTGCCCGTAAGGGCGACACGCTTGTTGTATGGCGGCTCGATCGCTTAGGGCGATCGCTCAAAGACTTGATTACGCTAGTTGAGGAGATGGAAAAGCGCAAAATTGGGTTGCGATCGCTGCAAGAAAACATTGACACCACCACTAGCGGCGGAAAGCTCATCTTTCACATGTTCGGAGCACTGGCGGAGTTTGAGCGCAACTTAATTCGAGAACGCACGCAAGCCGGGTTGCAAGCTGCAAGAGCAAGAGGACGTAAAGGCGGACGACGGCAGAAGCTGACCCCGCAGCAAATCGAAATTGGGCGATCGCTTGCCGCAGACACGAAGCGATCGGTGTCCTCTATTTGCGAGCATCTTGGAATTAGTCGTCCAACTTACTATCGTTACATCAGCTCGGATTTGAAGAAGATTGCGGAAAAGCCTTGATCAGGTCTTAATCAAATGAGACGACATCAAACAGAAGTTTGATGTGCTAATTAACCGCTTTCAGAGAATGAAAGCAAAAATTCAAGGTGGACGGAAAGATTCTTATTCTACTGCAACGCACCCGTTAGACTGTGTGAAGAGCATTAGACCCAAGTTATTGAGTTAGATATTTTGCCCATTCCAGCAGGAGCTATGAGAACAAATTCCAATCATTTTTCATATAGTCAACAATTAAGCCGTACTCTTTGCCTATATGAGTTCGGCTTACTAAACCAGCTAGCCGATAACGTAGCTGTGAGGATAAAGAACTTAGCACGTAAACTGTGTGTATAACGGAATTGTCTATACCTAGTATCCAGTTTCTTGTAGTAATTATGAGAGAAAGTGGATCAGATTGTTCTTGAAATCTTCTCATCAAGACCGCTCTCTGTGTCGGACCTTCAATGGACGATATTACTTTTATTAAACCAGTAGTCTCCGAACTTCCATACCAATCCGTTTTAATAGCAGTTACCTCATCATAAAAGATATTAGCAATTGTAAGATTGGGAGTAACAATCAACCCTTTCCCTGCCCATTTTTTTTGACGCAACTCGAAATGCTGCGCTATATCCTGTGCCGCTCTTGCCAGAAACTCGGAAGATAGGTATCGGTTTTCAGAAGTTTTTGACAAGTCCACTTGTTCCAATAAACCATCTGTCATAAAAAAGTTACTATCTGAGATCCCTCTGATTTCACGTTCTTCTATCCTAAAATCAGCAATAAAACCGTCATCAAGTGCCTGACGAAAGCCATATGTGCCTACCACTTCACCAAATAATTGAAAAGATAGTTGATTTGATAGAGGTGGAGTACTAGTAAAAAGAATATACGTTGAATTAGGAAAGACTTTCGTCAAATTATCATAAAAAGCATGCAAATCGTATCCAACAAATAAACATTCTTTCCTTGTTGCCACTTGACTCAGATCAAACTTTTGAATTGTGGAGATAATAATTTTCGGTTCTGATGACTCCATAGCCTTGGAAAGAGCATTCTTACTTTCGGGGAAAACAATTTGCCCCTCCTCATATTGAGCACTAAAATCAGAGATTAATGTATAGAATTGCAATGCTAATTCGGACCTGTCTACTACTACTATCACATGATTGTCTCGTATCGTTGGAAGAAGACGCGCTCGGAGCACGTAGGAAACAGCGGACATTCCTAAGCCACTTCCAATAGTCTGCCAAACAATACCAGCTTTACGATTTCCTTTTGGTGAAAGAGCATTAATTGTCGCTTGTATAGCATTTTCGACTATTTCGACTTGATATTGACGAAGGCGAGAATCTACATTGCCTGAGATGGTATCTAGTTTATTTGAAAGCTCTTGTAAACTATCTAAATCATCTGAAAATATTTTTCCATCAACTATTGCATTCCGGGCATTCTCGGCTTCTTGAACAACAGAAGTATACTGCTCTGGCAAGTTATCTGAGTAAGCTTTTATTGCTTCTTTCCATACTTCTGTAAGCGTACTAGGATGAGATTCACCAGATGATCCTGTAGTTTCTAAAAATAAATCCAGAGTTTTCTTCAGTGATATAAATGTTTCGAGAAATATTGTCACTGAAGATAAATTGGTAGCTTGTTTCGCAGCTTCTAGTTCCGTAATCGTTTTATCTTGGGTTAGAAGCTCCTTGGCATTAGCATTAAATAAAGTAGAAAATATCCAGAGTGATGCTGTTCTAATTCCATCAAGATGTGCCTCAGCAGGTACAAAACCATTCCCATTGTGATAAAGCTCATTGCGAAGCTGATGATAGAAAATGATCTCATCACGCTCTACAAGCATCGGTTGAGCAAGTAATGAAACAACGTAGTGTTCAAAAAACTCTATCTTTGAGTGAAAACTTCTTAACCACTGATCTACATCTACTTTTTGAAACTGTCTTCCATTTCTCTGTAAAGGGTTTAATGTTAAAAAAGTTATAATAGAAGACTCAATAGCATTATCAAAACCGACTAATGCCATACGTTTGTCAAAATCAGCATTGCCATTTAAGTGATCGTTTGCATGTTTGATTAGTTCAAATGGCCCTAACGCCCAAGGCTTTAACTTAGTCATGAAATGAACTACCACCTAACTTTCATGGTATTGGTTTACTGATGTTCTTAATAGTAACTCTACTTAAAGAAATAGAGATATACTTTGATGATGCTCTAACCCTAGATTAGGCAGTCTAACATTCGAGCTGAGCCGCAACTCCACATTGCAGGCATGTGCGACTAGCGACAAAGGTTGCCAATTCCAGTGAGATTGTTTTAAGGAACTGGCTACGATAAAGTCTTCTCAAGAGGTAACAGAACACTTTATCGTACAGAGTTTAACTGCAGATCCACCCATATTGGGTGAATCAACAAATGTCTTGCCGTAGATTAGCCCTAATTTCAGGGGATCTACAGCAAAGTTCTGCTTATTTACTTGAGGCATGTTAGTAGAACACTTGCATTCTCAAAACGGTTTCTGTACCGAGATGTTAACTGTCTTCCTGCTAATCTGAGCAACATCTACAACTCCAGTTCGTTTTCACGTTGTCGATCGCGCTGTCGCTGGTGGCGGTAATGCTGCAAGTCTTGTTTCATCACCTCCTTCAAATTTTCATCCAGGTCCTGTCCATCCAGGTAGTTCTCCGTTAAGCTTCGAATGAAATCGCATTCCTCTGGAGGTCGCCCAATCTGAGGGGCAACGTCCTGCCACTGGTACAAAGCTTTAAGCGTGCGTTTGACTCGCTCAAATTGAGTGTTGATCTCCGGTTGCTGCAGAAGTGCGAGGACGTGCTGCGCCACCTGGGTTTCAGGTGATGCCTGCCAATCCTGATGCGCTTTTTCTTCTTGCTGACGGCGCTCCTGGCGTGTGATTATTTTTTGATATTCAGTCTGTGCTGCTCGCAATCGGCTCTGCGCTTTGCTCAACACATCCCTTACCTCCGCCTGTTGATCGGCACTAGCTCCAAACGGGTTCAATAGTGAACGGGAGCCACGTTGCTCTAGTTCGGTATAGGCAGCCTGTGCCTGCTCAACCCGGTTATTAGCACTACGAACATCTTTGTGTATGGCTGCCGCTTGCCCTGTCCACTGCTCAACGTGAGTGGTCACCTGAGGTTCGGTGCGTGCATGATCGATCGCCGCTTTCGCCAGATCTAACTGTTCGCGTGGGGCCAATTGGTTCCACTGAGCAACCGTCAGCGAGGCAACGACCTGCATGGAATCGATTTGGAGCGGTGGATCTGGTTCCGGTTCCGGTTCCGCATCCTCTGGCTCCGGTTCTGCCTCCTCTGGTGCAACAGCACCCTCGTCTAACCACGTCTGAATATCCTGCCAGTTCTGCACATCCGTCTCAGTGATGCCCTGTTGTTGCAGGGTAAGGTTACTCCCGTCACGGTAAACGTTGTAGCTCGGGGGGGTGCCTTCGAGCCGAACCGTATAGCTGACGTGATTTATCGAAACGGGGTAGTCAAATTCAAGGTCCCCATTTACATGGCGAACCTCTGGCCGCCTATCCTGCTGCATGTAAACTTCAAACAACGCGGTGGCTGTTTTTAAGATCTGATCGGCCCACTCTGCTTGCTGTTTGAGTCGGGCGCGTCGTTCTGCATGATAGCGATTAAACTCGTTAAGCCACTCGTTAATTCGCTGAATCTGCTGTTGAAGCTGTTGGTCACAGCAATTCTCATTTTGAAACATTTGTACTGTAGCCAGAGTGTCTAAAGACTTGTGCACTCAATGTTATAAACGGCAGAATGCGGGTTTCAGCCATTCATAAACGTTAAAACCGGACGTTTTTATGAGAATCATTCTCA
>DVDV01000145.1 GCA_015296075.1 Leptolyngbyaceae cyanobacterium M33_DOE_097
ATTTTGTTCCCTTCGATTATCTGGTTTCAGTTACTCAAACGCATCCAATCTCACGCTGATATTGCGGCTCATTTTGGGTTCGATATTGACCTCAAACCTCGCTTAGAATCGGCTTATTGAGAATGCTGCAAGATCTCAGGTGAGCTAGTTGGCGCAGGGTAGCTAACTGACGACCGCGCGCCGCTGCCCCAGCGGGTGGCATATAGGTGGCCTGATCCCATTGAAGTAAGGAAGCCGCGCAGTTGATATCGTCAACTTCTGCAAGTTTTTGCTTTAGCTCAACCAGTTTGGGGTGGGTTTTTTCTAACGTTTGCATAGTTGTGGTAGATGACAAAATCAGCGATCGCCGCTGGACATTCAATCAAAGAATGCTTCGATTCTAATGGATTTTCTCAGCTTCCCTAATACTGAAGGGTTCACACCTAACCGTTTGAGCTGGATTTGGCTGAAGACACCACTTGCAATCGACCGACCATCCCTGCCTGTGCATGTCCCGGAATCGAACAATGCAGCTCGTAACTACCAGGCTTGATCGGCACAAATACCCATTCGGCAACGGCTTGCGGTTTTAGCTCAACTTCGTGAATTGCGCCCTTCACTTCAACCTTACCCGCCTCAACTTTCTGAGTCCAAATACTATCGGCAAAGTCTTTTGACGTGAAGTAATGCTTAACTGCACTCGGATTTTTAAGAATCAAGCGGTAGCGTTTGCCAGCCACAAAAGTAAAGTCGCTTGGCTCGAAGATCAGATCATTTGTCCGGTTGCCAAGGCTAACCCGCACATCCACAATGGGCGCTTCTGAAAATAAATCGACGCCATCTAAACTATCGGCGATCGCCCCCTGGATCCCAAATAACCAGGCATTCATCGTTACCAGACCAACGATTAGCCAGTGCAAAAAGCGACTCATTTGTTTTTGTTGAACCCAACATTTAAACCCTAGCACCCCCTACGAGCGTGCTGGCCCAGCTGTAACAATTACGATTTGTTCTGGATGTAACAGCTCTTGAATCACACGATTAACTTGTGCGGGGGTAACGGCTTCTAGCTTCGCGTTGTATTGCCGTAGTTCATTGATGTTTAAGCCATAGACGGTGTTCATCAAAATAGTAGCCGCTAAAGTATCCGGATCGGCTAAATCAACTGGATAACTACTCGTCAAAGAACGAACCGCGATCGCGACTTCGGTCGGGCTAACGCCTTTTTCGCGCAGTTGTCTCAGCAAGGCCAGGGTGCTGTTAATCGCTTTGGTAGTGTCTTCGGGGGCTGTCTGCATTGAGATAAAAAATGGCCCCGGTGTTTTACCTGCGGCAAAGTCGCTGTAGATGCCATAGGTAAGACCCTGGCGATCGCGAATCTCAGTGCCCAACCGACTCGACAACGTATCTCCGCCTAGAATCTGGTTCAAGACGGTCGCCGCGTAATAGCGCGAATCGGTGCGGCTAATCGCGCTATAGCCCATCAGCGTAATGTCCTGGGTCTTCCCCGGCAGCGTCGAGTGAACTCGGATGGGCTTGGCTGGGTCGGGCACCGGCGGAAAGAGAATGATTGGTGTCTCCGTTGTCACTTCCCAGCCTCCAAGCTGCTCGTTGACCAAGCCAATCACCGCTGCCGGGTCAAAGTTGCCAACCAGCGCCAGCACAGTTGCTTCTGGGTTGTAGTGAACTCGGTAGAAATTCACCATATCCTCGCGTGTAATCCGCTTGAGGCTGGCTTCGGTTGGAAAGGTGTGAAACGGGTGATTGGTCGGGTAAAGAGTTTGTTGAAAGACTCGTCGAGCCAACGTTTCAGGGGTGTCAAGGCCGATCTTGAGGTCGGTGAGTGCCTGCTGGCGTGTCAGTTCTACCTCATCGCTTGGGAAGGTAGCGTTTTGCAAGACATCAGCTAGGACTCGCACCAAAACAGGCAGGTCATCTGAAAGGGCCTCTCCCAACAGCCTTACCCCTTCTCGCGTTGCTACAAACTCAAGATCGGCCCCTTTGTTTTCAAGCTCCTTGGCTAGCTCCAAAGCCGATTTGGTTTGGGTGCCATTCAACAAATTATCGGCTGTGAGGCTGGCTAGCCCTGCCATTTGAGGACTGTCGAAAGCACTGCCTGCATTAATGTGCCCGCTTAATGTAACGGTCGGCGTGCTGGTGTCTGGAAACAGCAACAGTTGCAAGCCATTGCTGAAGTCAATTTTTTGGGGTAAAGGTTGGGGGGCGATCGCTGCTTGATTGCGGTTGATCGGTGGCAGATACTTCTGCACCTCAGCCGGATCGACGGGTTCCCCTGAGCTGAATTTCTCTGTGGTCTGAGAAAAATTTCCGGCATCTACATCGGCGCGATCGCTAGCGGCAATCGGTTCAAAATAGCCAACTGTTCGCTTTTCGGGCGCGAAGTATTGCCGGGCAACACGTTGCACATCGGCGGCAGTAACCTGGGCGATCGCTTGTAGCAACTTGTCTGTGTACTGATAGTCTCCCGTTGTGATCTGGTCATTCCCTAATTGAAACGCCTGACTGGTAACATCGCGTGTGTTCAACAACAGGGTTGCTTTCAACTGAGCTTTCGCACGATTGAGTTCTTCTTGAGAGACGGATTTTGTCTGCAAATCTGTCATTAGCTTTCGCAAAGCCGTGTCAACAACGTCTCGCTTTTGGTCGGCTGCAACGGTGATGTCAAATTCATACCATCCAGTGCCAATCATATTGCTGATGTATCCGGATGCGTCACTGGCTAAGCCTGTTTCTACCAAACTTTGATAAATTCGGGAGCTACGCCCAACTGTGAGAATCGCATCCATCACATCTAGCGCAGGTACATCGCGATCGCCCACAGGTGGTAATGGATAAATGGCATCAATCAGCGTTGCACTGCCTGTTTCGCGCAACACAATCGGTTCTTTTTGGCGAGTGGTGGCTGGCGTTGGCAATGCTTGCGTAGGAATGGCAGTTGGTGGCGCTGTGAGCTGACCAAAGGTTGCCTCAACAGATTCTAACGTGGCCTTTGGCTCAAAGTTGCCGACCAGCACCAGGGTGGCATTGTCAGGCCGATAAAACCGTTGGTAGTAATCACGCACCTGCTCAACCGTAAACTGCTCAACATCCGCTTTTGTACCCCCAACGGGCAACCCGTAAGGATTGTTTGGAAAAGCAGCCCCCATGACTGCTCGGCTGAGTCGGTAGGAGGGGCTGTTTTCGTAACCTTGTAACTCAGAAATGACAACCCGTTTCTCGCTCTCTAACTGCTGCGCGTTGATCAATGCATTTTGCATGCGATCGGCTTCCAGCACCAGCAGTGCGTCTAACTTGTCTTGCTCAACGGTGCCGTAATAGGTCGTCATGTCGTAGCTGGTAAAGGCATTAAACTGGCTACCCAGCGCACTAAACAAGCGCCCAAACTGAATCGGTCGTTGCTCGGTGCCCTTAAACAGTAAATGCTCAAGTTGATGGGCGATGCCGTTAATCCCAGGAGTTTCGTTGCGGGAGCCAACCCGGTACCAAACCTGTACTGTCACAACTGGGGCTGCATTGACCTGCTTCATCAACACCGTCATGCCATTCTTGAGTACGGTTTTGCGTACCCTATCAGTCAGTCGTGGCGTTGAAGGGGCTGTTGTACGCTGCGCCAGCGTCACTCCCTGATCTGGCAGGACGGGTTGCCCTGTAAACAACAAAACCGACAGACAAAACAGAAAGATGAGACCAAACAGGCTAACGCGACGATGCAGCATAGAGACAAAAGGCAGATAAAAATTTGGAAATATAGCAGGACTGGAAAAAGTTAGGACGGGGTGCAATCGGAACCCTTGGCTAGGAGTGCAGCTCCCACATCCTCTCGTACTAAGTATTATGCGTAGCGCTCTAAATAATGTATTCTCTCAATCAAAAGCAAAACCCAGGCAAAATCCAAGCCGATTTGTACCTTTCCCCTATTTTGCCTGCTTCTTCTGTTTTTTGCTGGTTTTTATGTCCCCTGGCCTTCAGAAGAAACACAATTTTCCACTATATGTATGGGCAAACAGCTGTCACCCCTCCTAAATGTGGTGCGTTTCTTGAATTAGTCCAAACTCTAGATGCCCCTTAACTGGGCTTGTCTGCCAGCAAACAGTAGGGACGCCGAAAACTCAGTGGCAGTTCCAACGCGTGGTGCTCTAAAAAGGTGGAGTTACTCAAAACCGTTTGGGTGTCACCATCGTAAACAATCTGTCCCTGATTTAACACAATCGTGCGATCGCACAGTTCTAAAGCCAAGTCTAAGTCGTGGGTGGCGACCAGTTGGGTTTGGGGCAACCGATGCAGAAGCTGCATGAGTTGTCGGCGCGATCGCGGGTCAAGCTGAGCCGTTGGCTCGTCGAGTAGCAAGATTTGGGGTTGCATCGCCAGCACAGCGGCGATCGCCACGCGCTTCTTTTGTCCGCCAGATAGGTGATGTGGTGGACGCTGCGCCAGAGAAACAATGTCTGTCAAGCTCAGAGCTTCTCGCACCCGTTGCTCGACCACTTCAGGGTCAAGCCCCATGTTCGTTGCCCCAAATGCCACGTCTTCCCAAACGCTCGCAGAAAAAAGCTGGTCATCTGGGTTTTGAAAGACCAGGCCAATCTCTGGACAAAAATGACCGGCGTGCAGAGGGTGCCCAAATAGCTCAATGCTGCCCTGTGAAGGCGATCGAATCCCACTAAGGAGACTAAACAAAGTCGTTTTGCCACACCCATTTTCGCCAATGATGCCAACCCGCTCGCCCGGTTGAATGGTGAGCGACAAATTTTGTAAGACATCGACCTGATCAGGGTACGAAAAGCAGAGATTGTGAACCGCGATCGCTCTCAGATCCGCTAGATCGGGTAAAGCGTCAACAGGAGAAATCGGAGGTTGGCAAGTTTCAAGCATTCGCATTTTGGCAACGTTCTCGCAAATCATACTCGTGAAACAACAAAGTCCGCAGCGATCACCCCTACGGCCATCAGCAACACGCTCCCCAAAGCAAACCCATGCCAGGATGATAAGGCAGCAGATTGGGTCTTGGGTGGTCGGGTGTGAGGGCTATACCCTCGCAATCGCATAGCTTGGTAAACTCGCTCAGACTGCTCGTAACTGCGAATTAGAAGGCTACCTGCTAACGAAGCCAATTGATTTAGCCAACTGAGGGTGATTAAGCGTTTGGCGTGATGCTGAAAGCCCCGTAGCCGCATCGCCGTGCGCATCGTGTTGAAATTATCGCCAATGTCAAACAAGTAGCGATAACTCAGCAATGTCATATCCGCAATCAGGACAGGCAGACCGAGCGATCGCAGCGATCGCACCAGCACAACAAATGGGGTTGTTGCCAGGAGTAAGAGACCCAATGTTGTAATTGAAAAAAAACGTCCTGCAATCAGCCCAACTGCCAGACACCCCTCTTGTCGAAGCGTCAGCAGTCCCCATTGCCAGATCACGGTTTGACCAGAGATAAACGGCAGTAGCCCCACTAATCCCAGCAAAATCAAGCCAGGATAGCGGAGCCGCCGCGTTAAAAAATCGAGTGGTAGCTGTGATGTGCGATACAAGACAGCCGTAAGCAGCACAATGAAAGGCAACAACTGCCACTGCCGCACCATCGCAAACGCGAGAATCAATGCACTAAACCCAAGCAGCTTAAAGCGAGGCTCCCAGGCATGGAGCCAAGAATTTTGTGGAGTATAGATCTCCTTGTTCCAACTTAGGCTCACAGTTTCACCACGTATGCTTGAGTAAATCGGGTTTGACTTGGTCTAAAAACAAAACGACCAGTGTTGTAAAAGCTCCTTCAATCACAGCTAAGGGTAAATGGGCAGTCACTAAAGCAAAAATCGCGGTGCGCTCAGCGATCGCATCAACTCCTCCCGGCAAGCCCAACACGGCTAAAACCGCAAACAATGACACCGCTAAAATCAGCGCGATCGCCCCCCCAAAAAATGCTGAAATACCCATTGCCCAGCGGTTAGGGAATGAACGAAGCAGCCACAGCCCCGACCGAAAGATCAGCGCCGCCAACAGGGCGGGTAGCCCCATGATGATGGCGTTGATGCCCAGAGTCGATAACCCGCCATGCCCAAACATGATGGCCTGAAAAAAGAGACCAATCAGCACCGCGAGAAAAGCGTAATACCCCAAAACGACCCCCAATAACCCGTTTAGCACGAGATGCACGCTCGCAGGTGGAATGGGGATGTGCAAGAGGGAAGCGACAAAAAAGGTAGCCGTCAGCAACGCTGCCTTGGGGATACCTTGCGCTGGATCTGAAACACGATTAATTTGCCGCAGACAAACCCAACTCAGCAAGCCTGTTGCTGCATAACCGCCAATACAAAACTGAGCTGGTACCATGCCATCGGCAATGTGCATCTAGACCTTTCTCCCTGAGAAATAGAGGGCTGTGCCAACAAACCCCCACGTAACAGAACCAACCATCAGCAGAATTTGGAGGGGGGTAAAGCTGCTTCCCTGCGTCGTCGCAGCAGTAGAGGCTTGACCTGTGGAATTGGCGATCGCTCCCTCACCCACGGGCACAACCACAATCCCACCATGCCCCGCCTGCCGAATCTTGACCTCCCAGTTGCCCGCCTTGCTGATATCAGGCACAAAGTTAAACTTTCCCTGATCATTCGTTGTTCCCTTCGTCCAGGCATTATCTGAACTGGGTGGGTACACTGTCACCTGGGCGTTTTTCATCGGCTCACCAGAATCGTAAATGGCAGTGACCTCAATCGCTGGCGTTGACTTGTGTTCGATTTTGACACCGTGAGCCAGCGATCGCTCTACTGTTGTGAGCGCGACTAGCTGCATTGAGGTAAACCCTAACACACCAATCAGACGGGTGCATTGTTTGCTCCAGAGATGTCTACTCATCTCAGGCTCCTGCCTTAATGATGGTTTCTTTACAGTGTCCCTCCCCAACATGACCCAGGCTGGGCAAGAGTTCAACTAACTTTTGGTAGTCTGTTGGCTTGAGCTTCTGCTTGAGGGTCGCCAGGTTCGCATCCACTTTGCCATTGCTTGCGATTTGGGCGAGCGGCTCAAACCCCAATGCCCCTTTGTTTAAGTCATCATCCATCGGCGTTTCGGCATCGCCAAACAGGTGGTCAAAGTGGAAAGTTGCCTCTAAGTCTGCGGTTTTGCCAGCCTCTAAATTACCCTTGCGATCGTCCCCGACAAAATCCCCACAGGAAAATGCCAGTTCTTGATCGATCTTGATCGCAAAATCAACCGTTTTGCCGCCTTTTCTAGCTTCTCCCACCAGCATCAGCGGATACCCCTGAGCCGGACCTTCGGTTGGTTTAACCATGCGCCACGACAGAGCGTTATAGCGACCAGCAGGAGCTTTTGCCTCACCGACAACTACGGTATCGGGGGTTGTTGTCTTTAAGTCAACGGTTTGTGTTTTGGCCACACTGACCTGCTGTTTTGCAGACAACTGCTTATCCTTTTCAGCATCGTAGGGTGGATCCGTCTGGTAAGCCGTGACATCGCCCAAGGTGGCATAAACATTGCGAAACTCAATCTTCCAGCCATCCTTTGAGGTAAAACCCTGGCGCACAAAGTCTTCTCCATTGGCACGAACGGCTAATGTACCTTGCTCATTCGTAGCGGTTTGGTTGGCTGTCTGGGTTTCCGGAGAGCCAGTTTGGGTAGTTGGTGTTGAGCTTGTGCAACCAACAGAGAATGCGAGAAAGGCGATCGCAGATAGCGGCCCCCATGTTTTGTGACTCATCATCGTGATCAACTTACCCCTTGTTTAACCAGGTATCTCTGCCAGTAAACCTGGTTCAATTTAGTCACACAATCCTATCAGGGGGCATTCATGGCTGAAATGCTTAATTTTTCCAGTTTTCTTAAATTTCTGATCTGCCTCTAGACGGTTGTAAATCAGCTTTTGATTCATCCTGCCAAAGTGAGTTGTTAAGGAATAACTGTCGCGATCGCCTTTTAGAATTTCATAATGGGTGTTAAGATTAAAAATGCTTAAATAAACGGCGGCATAGCCAAGTGGTAAGGCAGGGGTCTGCAAAACCCTCACCCCCAGTTCGAATCTGGGTGCCGCCTTTAAGGGTTTTAGACTTTGGGACTGAGTTCCAGAGCCTTTTTTAATAAGTTGAGTTGTGCCAGATTGTGCCAGTTTTTGGCAGAAAATGCCAGGGTGTGATACTCAAAATGGTCACATTTTAGGTCACAGAATTATGGATGTTGATGAGCAAATTGCTCGGGCTAATGAGCGGTTAAAAACCTCTAGAGTGGGAGTATCAATCGAGCGTAGGGGTGGTCGGCTCTGGTTACGAGGAACGTTCCCCCCCAAACCTGACTCAGGCAGAAACAACCCTTACCGACAGAAAATTTCCCTGGGAGTTCGTGCTACTCCAGCAGGCGTACAACAGGCAGAAAAAAAGGCACGACTGCTCAGTGCTCAGTTGAATTTGCAGGAATTTGACTGGGGAGAATGGAGTGACACTGGTGCCACCAAAAGTGATGGTCCAATAATTGGAGAAGTGGTTGAACGCTTTGAGGTTGATTATTGGAATAATCGTTCTCGCACACCTCAAGCTGAAACTACTTGGAAGACTGATTATCAGGCAGCCTTTAATAAATTGCCGAAAAATGTTCTTCTAACCTTAGAAGTTTTAGAAGCAGCGATCCTTACAACGGAACCAGATTCTAAGCAACGGAAGCGAGTTTTTGAGAAACTAGTCAGCCTGGCTAAATTTGCTGGTATGGAGGTAAATTTTTCTGAGAAGCTGAGGGGGACTTACTCCGCCAAAGAGGTTAATCCCCGTGCTTTACCAGATGATAAAACCATCCAAGAGACGAGGGATAAAATTCAGAATGATGCTTGGCGATGGGTTTTTGGTGCAATGGCAGTATGGGGATTGCGTCCTCATGAAGTATTTCATCTTGACTTAGAAAAATTTCCAGTAGCTCAAGTACTTGACCAAACAAAGACTGGAATGCGATTTGTATACCCGCTGTATCCTGAGTGGGCAGAAGCATGGAATTTAGATGATGTTACGCTACCCAAGTTTCAGAAGGTTCATAGTAACGCGAAATTGGGGGGCAAAGTGAGTGGGGAGTTCAATGACCGTAAAATTCCCTTCAAACCATATGATTTACGGCACAGTTATGCCCGTCGGTGTTTTGAGTTCTCTATCCCTCCAGATTGGGCTGCTCACCTGATGGGGCATAGTTTGAAGGTTCATATGGAAACTTATAGAAGATGGATTAAATGGGAAACTTACAAGAAGGCTTACGAGACTTTAATTGTTAGGAGCGATCGCCCTCAACCACCAGAATTTATCGGTAAGCAGCAGGAATTCCCCGAAGTTCCATAACCGCAGCTATATTGATTTTAATCAGACGCTTAGCAGAGCCAATCCTGCGATCATCGATCCAATGAATGCCTTCTTCCCATTCCCCGTCATCGATACGCCGTAAAATACTACGTCGGCTAAATCCCTTTCCCAATCGTATTGATGCCTGCTCGATCGTTACAAGTTCAGCATCTTTCGGAAGCGTTGACTTAACTTTCTTAAGCGATCTGCCCATCTCTCTTGTCCTTTTCATGAAGCCTTTTTGCAATTCAGAAAATTCCAGCCTGATCCACTTACAGCGTAATTCTGTGATTTTGTCCGTTTCTTTCCCTTTAATGTTCAAGCTCTCTGCAAATCCTTGACTGCAATCTTTTGAGATAGCAACCATGTACTGAAAGTACATAGTTGCTATACGTTGCTCAAGGGTAAGAACTTTTAAGTTTTTCTTCGCGCAAATTCTTTAAACCATCGGAAGAGCCACGATAGTAACCAGGAATTACCAGCCTGAATAGAGCCAAATGAAGATTATGGGAAACTTCATTTGGTGAGGTATGAATTGGGTTGAACTACCAAATTAGCTTGTCCAGGGTGGCTTGAGTTATTGCACTACAAGGATTCCAGACCCTGGACATCATCAATGCAGGAATTTAAACTGTCCAACGTCTGAACGCTGTGATGTATCTTGGTTTCGTCTACACTGGACAAGTTTTCTATGGAATGCTTATCCTCCTTATTGCCTTGCTGCTTAATAAAGTAGACTTTGTAACGACTGGCTCCAGTTTTATGAGTTTTGGTTCTTTCCTCCGATTCAATTAACCCTTGGCTACGAAGACGTTCTAATTGCTTTCTAATAGCATCCTTACTACTGCAAGGAAACTCGGAAAGCAATTCTTCTGGTTCAAACTTTATTCCTGGTCTCGTCTCGAGGTAGTTTAATATTTGAGCGAACAGAGGAAGAGACCTTCCTTGTTCCCCAAAATCACCTTGATGTACCCAAGAGAAGTTGTCTAAGTCAAGTTCAATCTGAAAAGTACCATTGCAGCTAGATCTCGATTTTTCAATCTCAAGAATTCTTTGGGTAGGCTTGAGTGTTTCTTTTTCAGTTCCTCTACGCAACCGCCAAACCTCAGAAACATTATTACGGATCGCTGTTGTTCCTCTGGCTCCACCACCTTTGTTCTCATGATGCAAAATCATGATGGAACAACCATAGGTATTAGCAATATCCCGCAAGTTGTAAAGAGAAGCTGCATAAGAAGCATCCCATTCACTTCCTGCAATAGCACTACGATTTGCAGAGGTAAGTGAATCGATCATCACAAATGCTGGTCGTTCTGCTTCAATCCATCTCTTTAACTTGTCAAGTTGAGAGAATTGCCAATGGCTCTCAATATGGATCTGTCCCGCAGGAATATCTTTGAAACCAGCAATGTTAAGACGCTCCCTCGTGTCAATCTCAGGTTCATCAGTTTGAATAATTAAAACCTTACCCTGATTAACTCGGAATCCATTCCAGGATTGTCCAAGAGCAATCGCTCTACTCATGTCGTATGCCAGCAAAGTCTTGCCTACACCGCCATCTGCGAACAAGACCAGCGTAGTTGCTCTGCTTATGTATCCAGAAATTAACCATGCTCTATTCTCTGGTCCCGATTCTAAAAACTCATGTACATCAACTGGTTTGAATTCTGTGCAACAGTCTAGGGATTTCTGGTACATACTCTTCAGTTGATTCCATGAAAAGCCTTTAATTCGGCTAGCTAAAAGCCCACCTTCCCAGTCTTGGCGCCCTTCGTCAATCTGCAAAATCTCACCGACACGCTTTATGACATCCTCGTAAGAGAGATACATATTTGTTTCAGTGGTGCAGGTCTCATCTTTTTCTGAAACAAGGTACTGATGATTTCTTAGGCCAACTGCTGCCAAAATCTCTTCACGAGTGGTACCTTCTTGATCAATCCAATCTGCAATATCTAAGCCCCCTTTAGAGGGTAGTGCTGTATTCCAAAGATCGCTATTCGGATAAGGGTAAAACCATTGGGCATGAGGAAAATCCTTAGCAATTGTTTCCATGTACTTAATGCCTGGCTGATCTTGATCAGGGCAGAGTACTAAGTAGGCATTTTCCAAATCTTTGGCATAGTCCCCATAACGCTTGTATCCTGCCGATCCTCCAATTGTTGTTGTTGCAGCAATTCCTAATTTCCAAAGCTTGTTAGCGCACTCTTCCCCTTCAACCAAAAAGATGTGTTTGTCCATAGAGATTGCTTTTTGTACTTCCTGGTAGCAATATATAGGAACTTGCTTCTTGACATAATCAGGTAATTTTGGACACCAATTTTCACCATTCCAGTGAAATTGAATGAACTTTTTACTGCCTCTACCATGGTCAATCCGTTGTACTTTCACTAATCGGCTACCGTCGCGACTCGGGTAAAAGAATTCTTTCTTTCCCCTTCGGCGAATTGGCTTCTGGTTATCGACTGTTAGTGCAGGCTGTCGAGCATACTGCCCCCACAATCCATCTTTGGTTGCTCCGCGATATTTGAAGCTTGGTGCTCCTGCATCTGAATCTACAAATGTATGGCAGAGGACAAAATCCTCTCTCCATCGGCAATCCGCGTCCTTTGTTCTTTCACAAACTGGGCAAGGTGAATTCTTACCAGAGCGATTGAGAAGATTGTTCATTTTGTTTGTCATTCCATTAATGAAGAGTAGGAAGCTTTTGTGCCCAGCTAAATAACTGGGTTATTTTTTGCAAATGCGGTCCTGATAAACGCAAAATTCCTAGCAAATTGAACTGGCAAGTTTTTCAGGAGTAGTTACTGCACCAATTTCACTAAGTATTCCTTTAAAGGCTTTGTTCTAGGATCAAGTAAAGGAGGACTTTCCGTGCTCTGTCTCATTGTTCTCTAAGAGTAAAAACTTTTCTCTACTCTGTAGAAGAGTTTGATGCCGCTTAATTTCCTTCAAATGTTCTTCTGGATTATCTCGATGGTGAAGAAAATGAAGTACTAGGTGAGCGCAATATTTAATATTGCGTGAGTTTAATTGGAACCAATGAATTCCTTTAATTAATGCTTTCTCTCTTAACCTGAGGTTTTTGAGAGTACTTGTGGAAAGACCGCTAAGCTGAGCCATAACATGGCTACCTACAAGCTGAAAACGGCTTAAATCTGAATTCGGATGAGGAGATCTCATAAGGCAAAATCCTTATTAGAAAAAACACAAAAAGACCACCCGCTTCTTCAGCGTTGGTGGCCTCTTTGACGGATAAGCCCTATAGAAGTAAAAGTCTGTGAGAAACGTGTGGTCTCTTCTTAGAAGAGAGAATAGCACAGATTTAGCAAAGATCAATAATTATCAGTAAATGCGATAACTTTGACCGAATTATTCCATTGGCTTGCAATCTAAAAAGCTTAGTGCGTCAGGATCCAAAAATGATGCTAAAGCTATCTCAAGAACAGCCCAAACAGGATATTCAATTTTTGCTGCCCTTCGCTCGTAAGCTTCTCGGATATGTTGCGGTAGTGATTCTAGAAGTGACTGAGCGACTTCTGGATCGAGATGAGTTACGAGATTCTCTGAAGTAAATGGCTCCATATTAATTTCCCGAGTAAATATACTGTTATTAAATAGTACTTTTGTTCTATTATCAAGAGGCCCGTTAAGAGAAGTTGTTGATAGCATTTCTTTTATCCCTATGGCTGCTAAGCCGATGGAATGAATCAAATGTAGGATGGGTAGCGATCGCGTAATCCATGCGGGTGTTGGATTTCATGCCTCAGCCCCAACCTGCACAGGTTTTATATTTAATTAGTCCTACCTACTTACCGAAATGCTGAACTTTAAGACGCATAGCGTGTCCGAAATCCGGACACGAGCAACGGTGATGTTCTGCACTTGATAGCCCAGCACCTCTAATCACAAAAGAGAGGTAAACTTTTTCCATCAGGCCATGATTGTATCGTCTGGATGGATCATCAAAACTATGTTTTTTAGAGTAGTTTTTCTTGATTTGGAAAAACAGTAGAAAGGTTGATTTAGTGTGCTAGTGTTCTTATACAAGTAGGCGCCAAATCTTCTTTGCTCCGTCTAAGTAGAGCTAGACTTTCAATAAAGTAGGTAATTTCTTCTGATTTTGGCCACTGTAGTGCAAATGCGTAATTTGTTTGCAGCACATTATGGGAAGAGAGTAGCTTAAAAATATTAGCAATATCGAGTTGTCTCTCAAAGAGCTCGCAGTCATTAAGACTTGCGGGTTTTTTGTGTTTTTTTAGTTGTTTATTGGTGATTCTCCCGATATGAATAGCCTTAACTTTTTAGGAGAAACTGATGGCACGTTTTGGTAAGAAGAGTTTAAGAAATCAACCCGAAATTTATTCGGAAGTTAAAGTTCGTACCTCGATAGCTCTAACTCCTACAGCACGGCTATTGATTGATGAATTAGCTAAATCTTTTGATTTGTCTAGGTCTGAATTGATTGAACGTATTGCACGAGGAGAGTTTGAGATTAAACATGCCAAAGCTAATAAATAGACTGATTATCTTTAGAAAAGATTCACAAGGAAAAGTGTTTTTATTTGCTTTAAATCTTTACTCGATTTTTGATTTTCAATTGTGTAATAGCAAAAGGTAATCTATGAATTCAGTTAGGTCTTGTACCCAAAGAAATGTGGTAAATATATTCCACTTGTTTTTACCACAGAGACAAATAGATAAATTCGTGTATATCCTTCTGCCAGCTTGTTTAAAGGATCTCATTTTATGCGAAATGAGTGAATACCTCCCGTGGGAAAAGAAGCTTGCCATTGTGGTAAACAAATGCTTAGAATGGCTAAAAATGAAGTTGAATTACTTTGCTTGCTGTTGTTTTTGTTTCTACCTAAACTCTTTATTTCTGTGGGATGAATTAATAGCTAGTATCACAGTTGTGCCATGACAAAGAAGCAGAAAAACAATAAGCAAACTGTAGATCGAGAAAAATCAATGCATCTTCCAACTGGTGTCCCGATGCTACAGCTCTTTCAGCAGAAAACATTCGAGGACGCTTATCAAGATTATCTTTCAGAGATTGAGAAGACTCATACGGATAAACAAGCTTATGCAATCAAAGCCAAATTAAAAACTGCTTTACGGCGTTACACCTTGCCAGGATTTGGCTGGGTTTTTGTTAAAGAGGAAACAGCATGGCTCAATTTCATGCAAACCTTGACACTTCAGGATCTAAATCAGGCTTTGGAAGTGCAGGAGCAGGTTTTTACTCAACTGAAAGATGCAGTATCTGATGAGTCGCGGCGCAGCAATCGTTCAAGTTTAAAGCGGTTTGTTGAGTACATTCAGACACAACCCTACTATTACATTGCATTAGGGGCGAGCAAGGATCAATTGGCTCCTCGGATGCAGAGCCATAAGAAGCGCCAGGAACATTGGCATAGGCTCAAGCCCAAAGAGATTCCATCACAAGTAAATGATGAGTTGAATAGACTTACTCATTATCTTCTTTACCTGCGATCGCAAACTTCCTACGGTTCAACCCTAGTAGAAAGCACAGTTAAGCGTTATGTCCGAGAAGTATTGGATTTATTGAGTTGGTTACATCGCTTCAAGGGTGAGCCTTTAGAAACTCTCAGTATCCAGCTGTTAGTGCCTAGGTCTGCAATTACTGATGATGTAGAAGCAGCCAAGGTTGCTCAACTACTCCAGGAATATGTGGAGTGGTTGCAAAGTCATCTAGGGTTGGCACGGAGAGGGCAAGGATTTGCTGTCAGAAGTTGTATCTATATCGCAGAGTTACTGGAATATGAGCAAAGCACAGGAGTTTAACTCCCAAGTTCCAACTGAGAACCGATCAATCCGAGCTTTAAGGGCATTACAGCGTCAATTGGGATTGACAACGAACCTTCCAAAAACAACAGGTCACATTCGTCAAGACAATTATATGTTGGAATCAGAGCGGGTAACGCCAGTTCTACAGACGCAAATGGACCATCTGTGGAGTTGGATGACAGATTTATCTCCACAGTATAAAGAGATGCAAAACATCCTATGTCCCAATGTTGCCCTTAATCGAATAAGTGTTATCTACCGATTTTTAGGCTGGTTGGTGAGATATAAACAAGTCGCTTGGGAGTCATTAAGTTTATTTCAAATTATTGATTTTGTACTCGTTAAAACTGCCTATGCAGCAGCAGGCTCCTATGAGGAGGAAAGGCGAATTGAACGTAATGCTCAGAAAGCGGCAGAAGCTACTTTAAAACGGGTGAATGAGTTTTTCTCATGGCAAGAGAAAGAGCGATACGTGAGTCCTAGAACTCTCTTATTTGAAATTGAATCGTTCGTTGATGTCGCTGAGTGGCTTTACCGGGATGAGACCAATCTGTTTAAGGGCCCAGCTTATTCAGATATTCCGGTTATGGTTCTCCTAAAAAAATTACGAAAGGATCTTAAGAAGATAGCTAGAAGTGCTCCGCCTGTTGCAGATGTTGCGCTTAAGTGGTTGGAGTGGGATGATTTTGTTCGTTTCGTCCGGCAGTTAGAAATGGAATGTTTGCCTGAATATAACTCTCAGAAGCGCCGTACACCGACAGCAATCGCTCGGAGTTATCGTCGTTTCCTGGCCTGTGCTCTTTTGTGTTATTTGCCCCCTGATCGACAGCGAACACTACGAGAGTTGCAAGAAGGTAAAACACTGGTTAACTGAGATCTTGCACCAGTTTCAACAAGGGGTTGCCAAAGAAGGAAAAATCTG
>DVDV01000283.1 GCA_015296075.1 Leptolyngbyaceae cyanobacterium M33_DOE_097
ATTTTGTTCCCTTCGATTATCTGGTTTCAGTTACTCAAACGCATCCAATCTCACGCTGATATTGCGGCTCATTTTGGGTTCGATATTGACCTCAAACCTCGCTTAGAATCGGCTTATTGAGAATGCTGCAAGATCTCAGCTGAATCAGCAGTGACAGCATAAAGCCTTAGTAACGCATAGGCAATTCCCTCCGCGCCATGGAAGAACCCCAGAGATTGCCCTCTCTGCAAGATGTTCCACGCCTGCGCTACTCCTACCACCTTCACTTGATGGTTTAACAAATGCTGACCGCAGTGAATGGCTCGGTCTAAAGTTGTTGGCTCTTGCATGTAGTGATAGAGAGACAGCAACCCCAGAATAGCCCCAGACGCCCCATGAATAATATCAAATTGCTGGTCAGTCGCAATCAATTCTGGAGTGATAAAATTGGCGATCCTCGCGGCATCTTCCATTAATGCAGGCTCTCCTAGAAATTGGCTAATGGTCACTAAACCGTAAATCAAGGAACCTAGACCTATACCAGCACCAATGCCCTGTCTGACGAATCTACGATGCGATTCATAATCAACTGTCTGCAAAAACTGCCGGAGGGAAAGCAGCGATCCCATCACCAATTCTCGGAACTGGGTTGTTCCCCTCACATAATCTAAAGCTGATAAAAATAAAGCAATACCGCTGTTACCGTTGTAAAGGTCATCTCCCAAAGGTCCAAACTGAAAACACTGAGCATTGGGAAGATAGTTAAAACCAACCCATTTCACACTGCCATCTCTTCCCCAAATTGCCCGTGCTTGAATTTCCTCCGCTAGTCGTGTTGCTTCTTGAAGTAACTGTTCTCTAGTCAAAGGAATCAGGCTATGGTTTTGACTTTCCAAAGAATCTGAGGTGATTGAATATTGCTGTAAATTCGCTGACTTACCTTGGGCATAAAAGCATCCTTTGACAATCTCCAGCTGTTGTGCCAGATCTGCTTCACTCAAGTTTTCTAGCTGAGTCTGCACAGTTTTGTAACTTGGCCCCTGAAAATACTCTGCAATAGATTCCTCTAGCCCCAGCACCAGTTCATCACTGCCAGGACAAGCACTGAAAAAGGGAATATCTAACTCCTCCATTGCCTGGAGTTCCTTTAATAAAATCCCCCAACTACGAGGTTTTTCGTCAGCGACTAGAAATGCTCGGCTTAGGTGATCGATTTCTATGCTTTTATCAATTCCATTACGTAGCCATTTAGGAAATTGGATATGTTCTAGGATCTTTCCATACACCTGGCTCATCCGAAACATAAATCGTACCTGCACAGTTTGAAATGTCGCCAAAGGGCCATCCTCAGCCAGCAAAACCCGCTGATGAGACATCAAAAACCGATACATCTGCTCAAAACCCCACACAATCTCATCAAGATAGTCATTACCTTCAAGAGGCATACCACCTAATACAGGCACATTCGTTAGTGCAGGAGAGGGGTGATTCTGACATTTACTTAAGGCATTATTTTGATAGGCAATGCAACCATTTTCTAGAAAATTCCAACGAGGGAGAAGTCCTGTACGGATTACAGAATTCGCAAATTGCTGACCGACTATTTTCTCAGCTTCTGTTACGTCAGGAAAATCTGTCATCTGTCTCGCCTCTGGTTGCATGAGAGTTTCCATATCCACTAGGACAAAATGCTCTCCGTTAGCAACTAAGTTCTGATGGTGGCAGTCAGTTCCTCTTAGGATATGCAATAAACACAGCAGCATTCCTGCTCTCTGAAAAAAACGTTGTGCTGCTGCCTGATCTTTACAGGGTAGATGTTCAGCGTATTCTACCCAACCGTAATTGGAGCGATCGCACACCTTCAGAACTTTGAAAGGTAAGGGAATGTCCTGTTGATTACACCAATCTAAGAACTGAGTAAATGCTACTTCTACCCCTAAGCCTTTAGGCTTGTAGACGAGTTTTAGTCCTGACTCAAAGGTAAAAGCAGTCACTGTTCTTCCACGATGATGGCGATCGGAAAGAGATGGTTGAATGTTGATAACCTTTCCAAGAGGGGAGTGTGAAGGTGAAAAGGTTTGTTGAATTATTGGAGTATCTCCTTGCAGGCGCTGGAGAAAATCTGCTGTTGCTTCTACCCAGAAGTCAATAGTAGTTGCTATTAGGCGTCCTAAAACGGGATACTGCTGGAAAAAAACTAACATTCCATCCTCTAGGAGCTTATTTATAAAAGTATTGTATTCATCCTGAGAAGTAGCTTGGTTTTGTGATTGTATTTCTACCGGAGTATTCGAACGAGAATATTCTACTATCACCGTTCTGGTACTAAGACTGAGTAGCTGTTCTAACAAGCTGTACTCCAGAGTAAGATAAGCAGGCTCAGAGAGAATATTGAGAGGTAGATGCTCATTAGATAGAACATTGACACCCAAACGCGCTAATAAATGCTGTCTTGCGACAAAGACTGACGGGGAAAATAGCTCTTGAAAAGCTAAAGTCTTTTGGGAATTGATTGGAGTCAACGATGTGGGATAAAAGTCCGAAGTGGTTTCAATTATTGCCCTCAAGGTCTCTACCCAAGTTGGTAGAGTTTGGCAATCCACTACAGGGCGTGATCTCAAAACATGCTGTACTTGCTCAACATCTAAACCATCCCAAAGTAGCCGCTTCTGAAATTTTTCCCAATTTCCGTGAGCACTTACCTTACACCATCGCTGAAGACGTGATACTAGCTGCTGATTCTGATCAGTAACCTGTAGCTGTTTATTCAGACACTCAGATAAACGGCTAGCTTGAGCAATAATATCTGTTAAGTCAGATATTTGAACTTTCATTTCTTAAGCCCCTATCTTTTATCAAAAGTATCTCTAGCATTGTCATCATCCCAAATCCTGAGTAAGTTCTGCAGGTTGATCGTTTTCTCTTGCGCTACGAAGATAATCTTCTGCTAGCCCTCGAAGGACTGCTGCTGTTCGTGGTCATTGATCGCCTGCATATTTCGGGTAATCGCCAGCTTCCGCCTCAGAGCCGACAAACTACGCCGAGCGAAAGTGGCAATTTTTTTAGCCCGATCTCGGCTCAAACCTACTGCTCTGAGGGCTTCCTCAGCTGCATTCCCTTAATACATGGGAGACAGTGTTCTTTGTCGAAGTGGACTAGGACTACCCTGTAATCAGCTAATAATGCGATCGTGTTCTTGTTCACACCCGTCAATCATAAGGCTTGAACTGAGGGGTGGATTAGTATCTTGAGACCAGTTTTGCCAGAAACGTTCGAGGAAGAGAATTTCTTGCGGTGACAGATGAAAGTGTTGTTCGAGGTGAGCGATCGCTGCTCCACCAAGCATTTGGGCAATGATTTGATCGCGATCTTCCTCACCAGTCTGTTGAATGTGATTTTGAGCGACTGAATGTGAGGTGGACAGAGATGCAGATTCTTGACACCTCTGTTTAAGGAGCAGTGGGAACTAATGCAGCAGGAGATTATCTAGTAATTTGCTCACCATTACTCATAAGAATAGCTTGGACTTAATATGGTCGCTGCCCAATATAATTACCGGGAGGCCTGTAGTTGCAGACCATGACATTTCCGTATGTTTTGTGCGAAGCAATTCCACAGCCAATTTCAGTAGTACTTCTCCACACCATCTGTGTATAATGACCGCATACTCTACCCTGACGACAAGTATTTGTAGAAGGATTATAGTCATCTTTTTCTGATGCCCACATGTCAAGCATTTGAGTAATCGAACTACCAGCAGTTAGATTCTCACCTGCACCACTAGAGCCACCGTCCCGATGTCTGAAACCATTCTCTCGAGAAAGCTGATTTGCCCATTCTTGTGCGTAGCTTGCTAACTCTCCTGACCAAGATAAGGGAGGAGTACCTACCTCAGCTCGCAATTGATTATGTGTGTCCAGAATTGCTTGCTGTATTTCTGTTATTTGAGGTTTTTCAGAAGCTGTTGCTGATGTTTCACTTCGATAGCTTTGAAGCTGGTTCCTAATTGACTCTGATAAAGCTTTTGGTGTATCTGGTGTTATCCACTGTTGATCTTGCAGAAAATCTTTAACTTCTTGACTCTGCCAAGCAGAATCAGCATCAAATGAAGTAATTTGATTTTGGGAGTAGTTATACTGCTGGTTCTTTTGAAGCAATTGGCTCTGTGAAAATTTGGTTGATGTAACTTGAATAGTGCCAGTGATCACTTTGATGGTTAGACTAGCTCCAGAATCAACTGTTTGTATTAAAGTCGATTGAGTACCAGGTACGATAGTTATCTCATCCAAAGCCTCTTGTGCAATCAAAAGAGGGGTTTTAACCTGAGTGATTTCTTTAAAGTTAGATTTTAGGGAAGATTTGGCTTGATCGCCGCGGTAAAGGAGTCTTAAGCCCTCTCCACAGGCTCGATCCTTACCTCCTTGTCGCCATGCCATCAAAAAATTGCCTTTTGCACGGCAAGAAAACCAGTATTGGGAGGGGGTGGAGCCTGCTAGCGTCTTCATAATAAAGCCACCATACTGTAGAGGTTTCTGACCAAGGACATGGACGAGAGCGGCCCAAGATCGCTTATCACCTTCTACAATCAGAACGTCTCGAAATACTTTTAACTGAGTTTTGCCATTGCTAACTGCTTCAAGTCTCACTCCCCCTTCTCTGCGAACTCCTAATCCTCGGTTAGCAAAGTTATAAGAGTTAGTGATTAATACAGCTGATGGTTGAACAGCATTGACCGAAATATGCACAGTCAAAATACTAACTAGAGTCAATAAGCTTATCAGAGCAAGAATGAACCGTTGTTGAAAAGAAGCTCGATCCCCCATCAAATATCTCCAAGTTTGAACCCAACTTATTAAATGAAATTTCTTAGTTTTCATGGCTTGCTTACACTCTAAAAACCTGTTCTACGGCTTTCGTCTTCCTGGACAAGTATTTAGTTGCTTAATAATTTCAGAGTACGGCTGGACAAATACGGAAGTCATCAGAGTTCTTCCATTTAGCTCACTACAAGCAGGTTCTAGATATTTATCAGTTGAGCCATACCATCCACATTTCTCTTTAGTAGATTTTCGCCATAAATTCTCAATATCTTCTAATATTTCACAAGGCATTTGTTCAGACTCCTCTTTATTATCAATCTGTCCATTGCTGTTTAGATCAGCTTTAGCACCAAAGCTACTCATTAAAATCTTGACAGTTGTTTGAAGAGATCCAGTGAATCTTTTCTCAATATTTGTAGAAGCTATCTGTTCATTAATATTTCCAAAATCTCCATTCTCAAGTTCTTTTTTCAATTGTGGAATCCGAGTTTGTCGAATAGTTTCAATAAGTCTATCTTTAGAATTATCAGCAACTGCTTTAATGGTTTGATCATCTTGCTTTTGAAACTGCGCTGGATTACTTTGAATTGCTTGCCGCAACATAAATGTATCTGACAGAATCTTTCGGTAGTATGCAAGTGCCAATTGTATGTTTTCTTCTTTCCTCGTAGAACGAAGCCTATCTGCTTCCTTTAAAAACTCAGGTAACTTTTTGAGAAGTTCAGGTTTCGCTGGTTCAATACCTAATAAAAAAGCCCGTTGAGCTTGTTCAGCTTGCTGTTGCTGATACCATGCAAAGCCACCAGCTAGTAAAGCTACGATCGCTAAACCAGTTGCTGATAAAGCTAATCTTGTTCGCACTTTAGCTGTACGCACAAACTTTTTGAGTAAATCATACTCACGTTGCTGACGTTCATTCTCAGCGGCTTCTAAGCGAGTTTGTTCTACCAAACTAGCCTGAATATATGTCTGCTCAATTTGGCTCAAATCAGTTTCTTGTTTTTGAAACCAATCTTCCGCTTCAGTTAACGGTTTCCCCCGTAGTAGGGCTTCTGGGTCCCGGTCACACAACTCCCACTGGCGAATTGCTGAGCGTAAGTGCTCTTGCCAGACTAAAAATAGACGGTTATTTTCTAACCAATCCTGTAACAACTGCCAGTGGTCAAATAGAGCTTCGTGGGTAATTTCTGCTGTTTCTCCATCGGCTTGTTTGGAAAGCGTGATCAAGCGGATACTTGGAACCGCAAACCTGCCTATTACTCGTTTAACCTGGTCAGTTGTCTCAGAAGACGAGGCGAGATTTGCGATCGCAGTTCGACGGCGAGTGTATTTAACCACATCTCCTAATTGCACTAGCTTTAGAAAGATTCGATGAGCAATATTTTGTTCGGCATTACTCAATTTTTCGTAAATTCGCTGTGCTTCACCTGCTAAGGCACCACCCACCCCACCGATCAACTTCAATGTTTCAGCAGGTTGTTTGCCCTCTGCCAGTCCTTCCCAGATACGGGTCAGAGCGAACTGGAGCAGGGGTAAGGCTCCTTCTCGTCCCTCCGTATCTTTTACCAATAGGTCAATTGTGGCAGCATCCAGGGGATATCCTGCTAATTCAGCAGGTTTGGCGATCGCCTGTCGTAGTTCCTCTGGAGCCATAGCGGAAACCAGATAACCCTGTTCGCTAAATAGGCGATTCAAGACTGCATGTTTCTGTGTTTCGCCTAGAAAGTCACTTCGGAGAGTAACGATGACGGTGACTCTTTTGGCGCGATCGCCCGCCGCGTGGAGTAAATTCCCGATAAAAGAATCGCGCTCAGCTTTGCCTTCACAAAGGGTATATACCTCCTCAAACTGATCGACCAGCACGATTAAAGGTGCGATCGCGATATCTGGCATCACATCCGCAATTCGTCGCAGCCCATCATATTCTCCAGTTCCATTGACCTGTTGCAGTTCCCCAGCAAACTCACGAGTTTTGGCAACTGGGGTCAAATCCTGCGTCACAATTCTGGCGAGAACGGTGGCTAATGATTCCAGAGGATGCGTTCCTGGCACTAATATTGCTACTCGTGCCCGATCGTATCCTGGTATCGGATGACGTGCTAATTCTGGAATTAAACCCGCCCGTGCCAAAGAAGATTTGCCTGAACCAGACGGTCCATAGATGGGCAAAACACGAATAGCCGATTCCGTTTCATGCAGGCTGCGAAGCTTTTTCCAGAGGGCAGCAATCTGTTTTTCCCGCCCAAAAAAGCGATCACCATCCGTCTCCTGAAACGCCATCAAGCCCTTGTAGGGATTTGGGCCAATATCTGATGTGGCTGACTTGGTAGCAGAGGAGTCTGATTCAGTCGAGGCTGAGTGAAAGACAGCTTGTCCACCACTGACGTATACGACAATACCACCTAGCACTTGACCAATGACCTGGTTGCGATCGCCTGTTGTCGTTTGTTGAAGGGAAGTATCTCTCTGAGATGGAGGCAATGGGTCAGGCATCTTAGCGATTCTCCTGCTCTAACGACATTGCAGCAAAATGCTCTAGCAGCATTCGATGGACAAAGATATAGCCACTGCCAACTTTTTGAAGAAAGAGGCGATCGCTACAATAATCCAGGAAGCGGGCATAGTTCCAGGGACTATAGCCTAAGTGGAAGAGAATGAGCCGTAAGAAGAAATGGCGGATGCACGATAATGCGCCACCGATTAGTCCAGCGATCAATCCACCCATCAGTCCAAAATAGAATCCATTATTCAGCCCACTTACTACCCCCATGAATAATCCAAAACCTAGACTAAAAATGCCAAATAGTTTTGCAGCATTCCGAGCTGATTGATGGATGCCTTGGTTCGGTGTTTCTTTTTCTTGAATTTCTGATCCTTCAAGTCCAAAAATTAGCCCAAAAATTGCACCAAAATAAAGTCCTGTAACCCAGCCAATCCACAGTCCAGCCTGCAATCCAAACGTTAGGACTATGCTTGACCCACCCAGTAATGCCCCACCAATAAAACCGGGTGTAGCCTTGCGCCAAGACCACTTCAGGAGTTCAGAGGGATGGATTTCCCCAGAAAATTCAGCGATCAGTGCGATCGCCAACCCAATCACTAAGCCAAAACTCACGTCATTGACTAACTGTCTAATGACTGCGCCACTAAACAGATCTTCCAATACACCAATTAATCCAATCATTAGCCCAATGGTTAACCCACTGCCAAAACCACTGCCCAGGCGATAGCCAACACGCTGAAGTGGATTAGGCAACCAACTAAGCTGTAATCGCTCAATCAAGAAAATAGTTTGAGACGCTGCAACAAGTCTTTGAGCTAACCAAGTCAGCCAAGCCCGCACCTGCTGCTTTGGATATTTCTGTGAAGTTCCCCGGCGTTGAAACATTCGTTCAACGTAGCTATCGAATAGCCGTTGACGATAGTGTTCGAATGTTCCGTCCTCTACAACCTCGTTTAGCGTACATCCCTGATAAGCCAGGGTCATAATGCTAAGCATTAGGGGAGATGTTGCTAATTCCTGCAATTCTTGATGCTGATGCAACGCTGTTTTTAAGGCGCTGAGCTGCTCGCCTGCCTGGTCAAAATAATGATCAATCTGCTCAGGTGTGAGGGGTTGGATGCAAACAGCACTCCGCAACATTAAGCGATCGGCTAACGCTTGATAATCTTGAATTCGACAGCAAATGACAAGTTCTGTCGTACCATGGGTTTGCATGAACTGGTTTAAGGCTTGCACGCAGGCATTGCGTTGCTTAGCTTTGACTTCATCTAATCCATCTAGCAGGAGGATTAAGCTTTCGGTTTCAATCCAGGTTTTTCCCAGGGAAGTGGAAACTTGATATTTCTCCAGCAGTTCTTGAATCAACCAGTTGTTGATAGATTGTGGTTTTCTTGCCCAGGACGATAAGTTGAATGCTACGGGAATGGGCTGACCTAAATCTGCTTCAGTACGAGCTATCAAATCTTGCGTCAGCTTCAACAGGGCAATCGTTTTGCCAGAGCCTGGTTCTCCCAGAATTAATAGGGTTCGACCCTCACCGCTCTGATGAAAGACGGAAGTGACAGAAGCTTCATCCGGTAAAGCCTGGCCAGGAGCTTGGGAGAATTCTTCTACACCGCTGAAGGGCTTTTGAATCAAATCGGATCGTTCCTGTAGCCCCAATTCGATTAATGCTTTGGTGTGAAGCGATGCTTGAAGGACACCGTTAATCCAGTAGGCTTTGACCTTGTTAAGTAAGACCTTGCGCTGGCGATACTCTTGTTGAGTAAGAGGTTTTACCACACTCGTAATGGGTGGTTCAGCGGTAGCGGGTATACGCTCATGGATAGTGAGTTGGTTGATCACAATACCACCTGTTACCTGCCCAATCACCTGATTGCGATCGCCCTTGATCTCCTGCTGAATATGCAAATTAGGGTCTGAAGCATCCAGCAATTCTCATTTTGAAACATTTGTACTGAAGTCAGAGCCTCTAAAGGCTTGTGCGCTCAATTTTATGAACGGCAGAATGGGTATTCCAGCCATTGATAGCTGTTCAAAATGAATATTTTTGTGAGAATTATTCTCA
>DVDV01000073.1 GCA_015296075.1 Leptolyngbyaceae cyanobacterium M33_DOE_097
TGTTTCAGTGCCACCGATCGCAGTGGTACTGGCAAAATTCTCAATTTGTTATGGCTGTTGCTTGAGTTCTAAAAGTCTCAGGGTTTAGCTGTTGGTCTTCCCAAAACTTGTAAAATACTTTTTCAGCAAGCCCTATTTACAGATCCTCGTAAGGGCGGTTCGCGTTCGTGTAGCGTTTCCAAAGGAAATACCGCCCTTACGAGGATCTTTAGCCTAATTTTGAAGGATTGGTATAAGACTTCTACGAAAGCTGAACGTGCGATCGATTGAAACTACAAATAATTACTCCAACAGACAATTCTCTAGAAAGTAGTATTAACTCTTCAAATTGCACTTTCCCGAAAGCATACTTACGTATCTCCCACGACGCAATTTATGGGTAGAACGAATGCTTTATCAGTCTGCCTTACTTAAGCTTTAAATCAAAGGAACAAAACAATCTTACCTACCGTAACTCTTCCTACATCACTTTAATCTGCGGTTATCTACACTCATCTGATTTTGTTTCGTCTCCACAATCTTGCTCGTCTCATAACTCGCGATCGCGGAATTGCTTCAGTCAAGCAACCGCATCCCATTTCAAGCTAAACCATTTTACACTGACACAGGAGAACCCCTGATGAAATTGGCATTCAAAACTTTTACAGCGCTCAATACTCTTGCACTCTCGCTGGGCTTGACTCATGCCGCATTGGCGCTTGACCCGGCAACCCTCTATCAGCGATCAAGTCCTGCGGTAGTTTCAATCTCAGCCCCAGATGGCAAAGCCTCTAAATACGGCAGTGGGTTTATCGCAGATCCGAGAGGCTTTATTCTGACTAATTACCATGTGGTCGGCAAGAATCAGCGCGTTGCGGTTAAATTAGCTAACGGTTCCATTTACACAGGTGTTGTGGTGTCTCGCAGTGCTCAAGTTGACTTAGCCCTGATTCAAATCCGCCCTAAAAAGACCCTTCCAAGTTTGAACATTCAAGGAGTACCACCTAGGGTTGGGCAAAAAGCCTATGCGATCGGCGATCCAAGAGGCTTGGAGAGGAGCCTCAGTGATGGAATTATCAGCCGCATCGATCGCAGTGGTCTGATTCAATTTACGGCAACCGCTAGCTTTGGAAGTTCTGGTGGCCCCTTGCTGAATGAAGATGGTCAGGTGATTGGCATTGTTCAAGGAGGCAATCCGGGCACCAATCTCAATTTTGCCATCCCTGCTGCTGCCATCAACAGCCTGCCCGGACAGCGAGGACTTGTTGCTCAACAACGTCAACAAATTGGACATTATACTCTGGCAAGCAATCTTCAGTTCAGACAAGGTAACTATCAGAAGATGTTGGCGATCTTGAATGAAGGGATTCGCCGCTATCCAAACAATGCGCTGCTGTATTTGAACCGAGGGACTGCTAAAACTGCTCTAAGAGACTACCAGGGGGCGAAAAGTGACTATTCGCGCTCTATCCAGCTTCAACCAACCTCGCTGGCGTATAGTAACCGAGCGAAGGTTCACGCCATACTCAAGCAGCAGCAGCAAGCCCTTGAAGATTTCACTCAAGCTATCAGAATCAATCAAGGCTGGGGTGGAAGTAATCTTGGAGCGGCATTCTACAGTCGCGGTGACCTTCAGGCTCGACTCGGTAACACCAAATCTGCGATCGCAGACTTTAAAGCAGCGGCTAAGTTCTATCAAAAAATTGGCAATGCAGAACGCTATCGCGCTGCACTCGATCGCATTACGCTGATCAGCACACAGTAGCGGGCGATCGTACCCAAGCGATTGTTGGAATTTCACCCCTATCAGAGTTGCGACCCAACAACCTCAAAGTTCTGTCTAGATTGCAAATTACAGGTGAACTGACATGGTTGCCCAAACAGACGTTTATACGCTTAACCTGCCCTGGGATGAACGCCCGTTGACCCTGCTTAAAGATGAACAGAAATTGCACTTTCGACAGCACGCCCAAATCAGCCGTCATACAACCGGAGAAGTGCTTTGGTCGAGTCAAGCACCGGGTAGCCAACTGCTACTGCTCGCTGGAAATGTGCGGCTGGTGCAAGCGAAAGGAAGCTCAGCTCTGGAACTGGGAAAATCAGTGCTGCTGAAGCCCGGAGACTGGTTTGGCGATGCTTTAGAACTGGTCGGAGATTGGAAAGCGAGAGCCGCTAGCAAAGAAGTCGTGGTCATATTCTGGCAGTCTGACCTTTGGCAAGACGTTGCTAATACCAGACTGGAAGACTTTTGGGCAGACTTACGCTGGCGCTATCAACCGCTCGATCCCCAACTACCGCACCCAGCATCGGGCTACCCCTATGTGTTTAGCCTCAACAGCGCCGCCGCTTGCTTAACCATGGTAACGCAACACTTGCAAACGCCGATACCACTCAAACAAGTACAGCGGCAAATCCAGGGACAAACGGCTCAAAATTTGGCGGCAGGGGCTGAAACGATTGGGCTGCAGTTGCATCACATTCAACAAGCCAGTTGGGTGGGACTCGATCGGCTCTCATTTCCGGCTTTGCTGCACTGGCGGCAAGAACACTGGGTTGTGGTGTATGAGGTGAATGGAGACCGGATGGCGATCGCTGACCCACTTAATCGCCAGCAGCGGTGTGAAAGTGTGCCGCGTCAGAGGGTCGAAGCAGGTTGGGATGGGCAACTGTGGCTGGTGGAACCCATCCCAAAAGCGGAATCGTTTAATCTACGTTGGTTTATTCCCGCTGTGTGGCAATACCGCAAGCTGCTAGGGGAAGTGCTGTTAGCCTCGCTGGTGCTGCAAGTGTTGGGGCTAGCAACGCCCATGCTGACACAGGTCATCATCGACAAAGTGATTGTGCATGAGAGTCTGTCAACGCTGCATGTCGTCGCGATCGCGCTCCTCGGTGTCGGCATTTTTGAAGCTATTCTAGGTGTGATTCGTCTGTTCGTGTTTACGCACACAGCCCGTCGGCTTGATTTAAGTTTGTCGTCCCAACTCTTTCGCCATTTACTGGAACTTCCACTGGCTTACTTCGAAGCGCGCCGAGTGGGTGACACTGTCGCTCGTGCCCAGGAACTGGAAAACATCCGCCAGTTTTTGACAGGAACCGCTTTAACCGTGGTGATTGATGCCGTGTTCATGGTGGTCTACTTAGGGTTAATGCTGTTCTACAGTCCCAAATTAACCTTAGTCAGTTTGGCGGTGATTCCAGCTCTGGTCGGACTGATGTTGTTCACCACTCCCCTGTTGCGAAGCTGGCTGAATGAATCATTTAATCGTCAGGCAGATAGTCAATCTTTCCTGGTAGAGACAGTTTCAGGGGTTCATGCGATCAAAGCGCACTCGGCTCAGTTAGCAACGCGAGAACGGTGGGAGGGCTTGTTTGCTCGCTATGTCCGCACTAATTTTCGAGCTTCTACCTTGTCGAATGTGGATGGTCATGTCGGCGAGTGGTTGACCAACCTTTCAGAACTGATGATTCTCTGGTTTGGGGCGATGTTAGTGATTGAGCATCATTTGACGATCGGGCAGTTGGTCGCATTCCAGATGCTGTCAGGCAAAGCGATCGCGCCTTTACTCCACCTGGCTCAACTATGGCAAAGTTTTCAGCAAGTGTTGCTGTCGGTCGATCGCATTGGTGACATTCTCAACGAAGCGCCAGAAGCCGCATCAGACACCGGATTAGTGCTACCGCCGATTCAGGGTCAAGTCAGCTTCGACCAGCTATTTTTTCGTTATCAGCCAGACCTCGAAGATGTACTAAAGGGCATTTCGTTTGACATTCAGCCAGGGATGTTTGTCGGCATTGTGGGACGGAGTGGCTCTGGTAAAAGCACCTTGTCCAAGCTGATTCAACGCTTATATCACCCGCGATCGGGACGAGTTTTACTGGATGGGTTTGATATTAAAGGTGCCAATCTTGAGTCTTTGCGTCAACAAATTGGAGTTGTCCTACAGGACGATTTTCTCTTCAACGGCACGGTCTTCGATAACATCACGTTCAACAATGCTGATATTTCACCGGAACAAGTGGTTGAAGCAGCCAAGATGGCGGCAGCTCACGACTTTATTTCGGAACTGCCCCAGGGTTATGAAACGCACATTGGCGAGCGCGGCACCGGGCTATCAGGTGGACAACGGCAACGATTGGCCCTGGCACGAGTCTTCCTCTCAACCGCACCGATTTTGATCCTCGATGAAGCCACTAGCGCCTTAGATAGCGAAACCGAACGCCAGGTCTTGCAGAATTTGCAGCAAGTTCGCAACGGACGGACGGTGTTAATGATCACGCACCGCTTTGCACCGCTCAAACATGCCGATAAAGTTCTAGTACTCGAAAAAGGAGTGCTGATCGAGCAAGGTTCTCATGAGGAACTCTTGCAGCAAAAAGGTGCCTATTCTGTGCTGCACCAACAGCAGCAAGCAGCCGTTTAAGTTTTACCACTCACAATTCACACCTGACATAGGAGTACAACCATGAAACGTGATTCTTACTCTGATCAACAAGCTCATGCCAGTTTTCAACCGCGATCGCCCCAATCTGCGATCGACCCAACTCAACTCGGTCAACCTACCCAACACAGCAGTTCTACCAGCGATATGGGTGCCAAATGGTTGAACAAAGCCAGTGGCTGGGTGGCTGACAAATTGCAAACAGCCCAGAATTTTGTGAGTTCAGGAGATGCGATTTCACCCGATCAAATCCTGCCTGCCTTAAAAGGAACCGTATCACCCAATCAACCGCTAGTGGGTGTGATTGATTCGGGGTTTGGTGCCAATGAACATGGCAGCAAAATGGTCGAAGCGATTCAGAAAGAAAACCCGCAGGCGCAAATCTGGAAAGGGGGCGGTGTCGGCACAGGCAATTGGTCAGAATCACTCGTTGAGTTTGTCGATACTGCTAAAGCGGGTGGACACTCTCGGGCGGTGGCGAACCTCAGCTTTGATCTGACTGAAGTGCATCCAGACGGCAGCGTCTCAACGCGCACTCAGCTAACGGCTGAAGAACAATCTGCCTTGACCTATGCCCGTGACAATGGGGTGTTAGTCGTCGCATCCTCTGGCAATCAAGGTGGCGCGATGTCGGCACTGGGGCAAGCCTCTCAACCGTCTGACAATTTGATTGTGGTCGGTGCAGCGAATGACAACGATTCCTCTGGAGTTGCGCAAAGCGCTATTCGTGCGTCCTATTCCAGCTATGGCGCTGGCTTAGATCTCGTTGCAGATGTGGGGACTGCGGGAACATCACTCGCCGCTGCGAAAGTGACGGGTGCGATCGCCAATATCTGGAGCGCCAATCCAGAGTTGAGCAGTCAGCAAGTCAATCAAATTCTCACTACCACTGCCACCGACTTAAAAGCTCCTGGCAGAGATGCTGAAACAGGCGCGGGGTTGCTCAATTCAACAGGCGCGATCAATCTTGCAACACATACCACTCCTGAGGCGATCGTCTTTTCTGGCGCTCAACTGATTCAGCCAGTGCCTGAGTCTTTGGCTGGCGCAACCTGGGAAAGCCGGAATGGCTCAGTGGCAAGTGAACGAACCAATTTCCCAATTGAAGGTGATAAACCACGAAGCCCTGCTCGATCAATCCCTGCACAGCGAGCCGCTAAACAACGAGCCGCTGGACAACGAGCTTTTGTACTTCACCGACAAGGAGAACGAGCCCCTCTCCCCCCACGCCCGGCTCAATCTACACCAACTCCGGCACAACGAGCCGCTGGACAACGAGCCGTTGCTTCACCAACCCCTGCACAACGAGCCAATCTTCTTCACCGACAAGGGGAACGAGCCCCTCTCCCCCCCCCGCCCGGCTCAATCCACACCAACTCCGGCACAACGAGCCGCCGGACAACGAGCCGTTGCACTTCGCCAACAACGGGAACGACCCCCTCTTCCTGCCCGCCCCCCGGCTCCACCCACCCCTGCCCAACAAGCCAATCTCCTTCACCGACAAGGGGAACGATCGGCTCTCCCCCCCCGCCCGGCTCAATCCACACCAACTCCGGCACAACGAGCCGCGGGACAACGAGCCGTTGGACAACGAGCTAATAAACTTCACCGACGAGGAGAACGAACCCCTCTACCGCCCCGCCCTACTCAATCAAACCATGATCACATTCCTGGTGTCGTCGCAACAATCGCATCAAGAGCAGCTGGAGGCTCTTTGATGCGTCCAAATTTCCCGCGAACTACACCAGCAACAGGGATTGGAGCACCAAGTTATAGCACACGAACACCTTCAATTTTTTATCGCCTTAACGAACTGAACTTTAAACCAACCCCGAACAGACGTTCAACATCTCATCAAAGAAGACAAATGTGGTTGGCTATGGCAGATGACTCTAAAGCGCCACTTACAGAAGTTCAGCGTCAGCAGATTAGAGCTACAGGAGGTAAAGCTCCAACCTGGTATAACCCAGTGACTAGAAGAATCGAGCGCATGGAACTTGCTCATGAACCAAAACCGTTTCGCAGCGGCGGAACAGAAGTAACCCCTCGCTGGACTGAAGATCATGCAGCAAGAGATCCACATCGCCATTTATCACCGCCTGTCAGAGAAGCTTACCAAAATCAAGGTGATGCAATCCGTGAAGCGTTTGCGCGAGATGTCGTGCAGAACGAATGGGGCTATACAGTTGATCAACCTCACCCCAGTGCAGTTGAAAACTCTAGTGTCGCTAGAGGTGTGGGGAGAGTGCTGAGTAGAATCGCTGCACCCATTGGTGCTGTAATTGACGGCGTTCAGCTTAAAAATGCTTATGACCAAGATGGTGGCTTTGGAGAGAATTTCCAGAGGACAGCAGGTAGCGTAGCAGCCTCATGGGGCGGTGCAGCAGCAGGAGCAGCGATCGGCACCGCGATCGCGCCTGGAATTGGGACGGTCATTGGAGGTGTTGCAGGTGCGATTGCCGGAAGTGAGATCGGGGATGACATTGTAGTAGGTGCAAAGCAAGTCTGGAAGAGCATATTTGGGTAATTTGCAGCGAAAGTTGTAGGGTGGGCAATGCTCACTCTACAACTGAGAACAAACGTAGCGACTTAAGAGAATCGATAGGATCTGCAACATTCAAAGCTACAGTCCCCAATTCTTCACCAACTGGTTTTGATCCGATGCTGAAAGTTCTAGAGACAACACCCGATCGCCTCATCATCAAAGAGAAAAGAAGTACTTTTGATGTTGCGATGCTAGTCGTTTTTCTTTACGTTACTGTCTACTTCTTGTTGATTTCAACCTTGAAAATGTGGACAAAGTTCGGCGTAAATGAGTCTCTCTTAGACTCTGTATACCATTTAGCAACTCATCCTGCATTGGTATATCCTGCTGTCATAGGTCTACTGCTATTTCCAGCCGCTCTTGTCCCCATGCTGACTTTTGGTTCTTGGCTTCCAACCAAAACGTTTACCTTCGATCGCAAGACCCATCTTTTAACAATCAAATCTACCTGTCTTTGCTGGCATCATAAAACTGAGTATTCACTTGATGAGATTCAGATGATTCGATGGGCTCCGTACTCAATTTATGCAGGAAGCCTGACAATGGTAAACATTGAATTGTTGGAACTCGTTCGTAGAAAACAAAATGGCAAAATTCATCTCATACCAATCCGCCATACAGTACATCCAGAAATCAACACTGTGGTTAATCTGATTCATAAATTTCTGCTATCCAGGAGTTAGTTTCTCAGCTTCGACAATCGTCTTCAAGTCCCCAGGATTCTAATTCAGCACTGCATTATTTGCATTCAAAACCCCATTAATTGAGTTCAAGCTAACAGGTTTCAAGCGTGAAATCTCAATGATCGTCTTCAGAACTCCATCTTTCCAGTGCAAAACGACAACGATCGCATCGATAACCCCAGCTTCCAGACTCAAATCTCAAACGATCGAGTCCAAGCTGCCCATCAAGCCACTCATAGGAGAAAGGCACAATGAAAGCACCATCAGTATCTGTACAACGACAGCAAACCAAGGTTCAATTTGCCAATGCTCAAGACTACCTCAACTATGAGTTAGGCCATGCTCAACGTCGATTGCCACCTGTATATATTCGTCTGCTTGGATTTAGCATCTGCGCCCTTGTCGGCGGCACGATCGCCTGGGCAACCTTCAGCAAGGTGGATGAAGTCGCCACGGCTCCCGGACAGGTGATTCCTGCCTCTCAGGTGCAGCCGATGCGATCGCTTGCCAGTGGTCTCTTGCGCGAAATCAAAGTCACCGAAGGCAAGCATGTGCAAAAAGGCGATGTCTTAGTGCAGCTTGACCCGACTATTTCGCAATCTGAAGTCGATCGGCTTGAAAAACTCTCCCAACAGAACCGCGACACTCTGGCACGGTTGCAAGCTGAACGCAATGGCAACACTCAAGCCGGAAGCTTCTTACAAAATCAACTGTTAGCCGCCCGGTTGCGAGAATTTCGCGATCGCCGTGCTGCTGCGGAAGCCGAGGCTAACCGTCAGTTAAGCCTGATCAAAACAGCACAGGTGCAAAAGACGCGGCTAGAGGCTGACCTGACACACGCCAGCACCAAAACTCAGGCATACCGATCATTGCAACAAGAAGGGGCCGTGCCCCGGTTTGACTACCTCGATTCCCAGAACAAAGTGGATTCGTTGCAAAAGGAGATTGCGTTACAGGAACAGGCGATCGAACAGGCAAAACAGGCCCATCAAGCCGCGATGAAAAATGCGACTAGATTAGAATCAGAACGGCAAAGCGAAATTCTGACTCAAATTGATAAACAACAGCAAGAACTGACCGACCTCAATGCAAAACTGACTCAAGCCCAGGCACAACACAAGCACAGTACGATTCGCGCAGGCGTAACAGGCACCGTTTACAACATCAAAGTCAGTAAGACGGGATCTACAGTGCAACCAGGCGACGAAGTGCTGTCGATCGTACCCGATAGTGAAGAACTCATTCTCGAAGCCAAAGTGCAAAATCAGGATGTTGGCTTTGTGCGATCGGGGATGCGAGTCAAAGTCAAGCTGGCAACATTTCCCTACCAAGAATTTGGCATGATCGAGGGTATTATCAGTCGAGTCAGTCCCAATGCGGTGAACGAACAGAATGGTGGATCAGTCTTTCCAATACAGGTTCGACTCAAACAGCGATCGGTGAAAGCCAACGATCGCGAAGTGCTGCTCTCTCCCGGCATGGCAGCAACTGCAGAAATCGTCACCCGTCAGAAAACCGTGATGAGCTTTTTGTTAGATCCGATCACTGCCAGTTGGGATCGTGCTTTCTCAGTGAGATAGGGTCTAGCAACTAGCTTTTGATCATGACGGACGATAAATAGGACTCTCGCATGAATTTTTCGACAATGTTGAGCAGGAGAATCAACGCGCTGATGCCAATCCGAAGTCCTTGAGTCACATAACATGGAAAGCAATGGCTCCAGTGGTTTATCTGGTTGAAGACATTTACGAAAAAGGGGTGAAGGTGTTGGCTGAGGAGTTAGGAAATTATCTGCCTTTCTGGCAACGGTCTGAAACGCTACCCAAATGGGATATCAGCATTCTCCCTAATTGATTGGGATGTTATTTAATTGCGAACCCCTAAACGCTGTCTTTAATTGCACCACGCTTGCCCCAACGCTGCTCACGCTGAACCGTTCGTAGGTAGCGATGTGAATCCTGCATTGACTTAAGATAGTTTTTTACATAAGTCACGGAAAGATATATGGATCAAATGTCGTTGCTGTTCACGCTGTGCGAACTAGAGTGCGAACTTCATCAACCGAAATGTCGAGGCGATCGAGAACGCCTTGAACAGTTACTTGCTCCTGATTTTAGAGAGTTTGGTCGATCGGGTGCGATCTACACGCGCAATGACACGCTGGCGATGTTGCCATTGGAGACAGAAGCACAGCAGATCCATGCTCAGGACTTTGCTGTACACGAGCTTGCAGACTTGATTGTGTTACTGTACAGTGACACATTAAATGTCGCCGAGACACATTAATGTCGTCGAAAGCAGGATTATTTCGCATCCTTTAAACACATTCATTTTAAAAACACAAGCTGGAAGAGCTTTTCACTACCATTCGAACTTTTTCTACTTTTCTGGAAAACAACATTTAATTTGTCACTTATTACCACCCTCTTCATTCCCCTTAAAAGGGCCTTTAAAGCTCCTAAATCCTTGTGGGGTAGGAGATCTAGCCCGACGACATTAATGTGTCTCGGCGACATCTAATGTGTCACTGTACAGTTGAAGTAGCACCAATCTCTTATTGATCCAACATCTCTCTCAGTTGCTCGTGCAGTTTTTTAACGACATCCGCTGCATTTTGTAATCGGGCTGCATCGTGTTGTTCGGCTAACGTTTCAGCCAGTTTGGCAATGCGATCGCTCATTTCCTGAAAAACGATATCCCCCTCAGGTGTGAGGCGTAATAGTTTTGATTTCTTGTGAGCAGGATTATTCACCAACTCAATCACACCATCATTGAGCATCTCATTGGCTAGCTTCTGCACACTCTGACGCGGCACATAACGATAACGGGCAAGCTGCGGCACCGTTTGAGGTCCATAGATTTTCAAGAGGCGTAGAACGCTCCAGTATCCTTCTCCTGAAGGTGAAACCACTCCAATTCGCATTCCCTCTGCCCGCAACAGAAAGAAGGTGGCCACAATTTCAATGATTAAATCCTCGATCGCCTGTCCTGCTTTAGTTCTCTTCGTGACTCGTTTTGCCATTGACGTTGATTCTTACAAAAGTTGATACTCTATGATGACGATTAATAGTCAAAATGACAATCAGTTGTCATAATTCAAGCATGGCTGGTTCCGGTGATGTCATCAACGTAACAGAGCATTTTATTGGAGGAGGATGCATCATGTTTTTAAGAACCTGGCGCTTCATCACGCTCATTCTGGCTGCATTAACGATGGGAACTGCCTATGCTCACATCCTAGAGTTACCTGCCAAAATGAATTACGATGCAACGCTCTGGACCACCATTAATCAAAGTTTATATTGGGGGTTTGGACATGTTGGTGGACTGATCGAGGGTATAACCGTCTTCTTGGCGGCCCCCATCTTAACGTTCCTGGTTCGTAAACGCCGACCTTCTTTCCAATGGACACTGGCTGGAACAATCTGCTTTGCCTTAGCTGAGATCTTGCAGCATTCTCAATAAGCCGATTCTAAGCGAGGTTTGAGGTCAATATCGAACCCAAAATGAGCCGCAATATCAGCGTGAGATTGGATGCGTTTGAGTAACTGAAACCAGATAATCGAAGGGAACAAAA
>DVDV01000205.1 GCA_015296075.1 Leptolyngbyaceae cyanobacterium M33_DOE_097
AACGGACTTGTATTTGCCGAGATCAATCCCTAGAATTTTCATAGCTTTTGTCCTTGGGTTGGAGATACACACTACAGGTCAGTTCGGATTTAGTTTAATTGTCCTGGTTTTTCCAACCCACGGCTTACATGGATTCTTTAGTAATAGACCATCAAGTGGTAGGTCAACCGGGTTGAGTTGACGATCAACCAAATAATGGAGCTTACCCTCCGGCTCCAGTCCTGAAATCCCAATTTTGTAACTGTAATGCCCAAACCGCAAACGGGCAGGCACATTGCGAAAAGGTTCAGCAATTAGAACCCCTGGTAAACTCGCCACCTCATACTTCACTCCAGCCGATCTCGGTTCATTAAATGTGATTGTTATATCATCTCGCTGGATTGTGTGAAACTGTACATCCATGATGTACTGAACCGCATTCATAGAGTATCCACCAGCAACCAACATGGCGACTGCAAGCGAAATTCCTAAAATGGATAGAAACGCTTGCAGGGGTTTCCGACTTAAATTGCGCAGAATAATTCGCCCTACTGGGGACAAAAAAGTTTGGAAACCCCATCGTTCTAGCAAACTCAGCCGAAACAGAGCCGGAGCTTCTGGACGCATGGCCTCAGCCGGAGGTAATAAAACCGCCCGTCTGACTGCAACAAATGCTCCGGCGATCGCAGCACTAGCCATAATCAGCAAAACGACAACCACCATCAACGGGCTAATTTCGTAGCGCAACAATGGAAATTGATAGAACTGGGCATAGACACGCGTTAATGCAGAACCCAGCCACAAACCGACACTAAGACCAAGCACAGCCCCGATCGCCACAATCGCTAGCACAAACTTGAGAAAATGCACACCAATGGCCCGGTTACTATAACCAAAGGCTTTTAACACCGCAATTTGATCGCGCTGCATTTTGATCAGCCGAGACAACAAAATGTGCAGCAAAAAAGCGCCAATGCCTAAAAAAATCGCTGGAACAATCCGGGCGTGCGCTTGTAACTGGATAATTTCGTCTGACAAAAAGCGATTTGACACCTGATCTTCTCGACTATAAGCCCCTAGCGCTCCGTAGGGTTCCAACAAGCGATCGAGTTGAAAAATCACCTCTGACGCATTGGCTCCTGGAAGTAGAGAAAGCGACACATCATTAAAAGCACCATCCAAGTCAAAAGCCGTTCCCAGCGCTTTTCGCTCCATCCACAACACACCAAACCGCTGATTATCAGGAAACAAATCTCCAGCTCGGATTTCGTAGACATACTCTGGCGATAGGGCAAAACCAACAATCCTTAAACGCTGCCAACGCCCATTGATCACAGCCCCTAAACTATCACCTGATTGAAGCTGATTGGCTTTAGCAAAGGCTTCACTCACTAATACTTCGTCTGATTGCCCCGCCTCAATGTAGCGCCCCTGTCGGATAAACACATCATTTAGCATTGGGGTCTGCCGCTCTGGAATGGACACCAACCGCCCAGTAACTGGCTCCTTTCGCGCTGGCACATCTAATGTAACATCGACCACCACCCGCGTCTGCACTTGCGCCACACCCGGAATAGCCTGAATTTGCCCAACTAAGAAATTAGGTGCCCGCTTAAGTTGAGCAAAAACCTGAGCAAACCGATATTGTTCGTAATAATTTGTTTGGGATAGCTTTAAGGACTCGTAAGCCGTCTGCATTGCGACAAAAATAGCAATGCCACAGGCAACAATTAGGGCGATCGCCAAAACCTGCCCCCACAGATGCAGCAAGTCTCGAAATAACTTTTTATCGAGGGCAGACATGACCTCTAGGCAGTGACATTAACGTCTAGCTTGCCACCCAAAAATGAGGAATCTGTGAGGACAGTTCAACCTTGATTCGCAATCATTTTATCCGGAGAAGTACGGAAAAGACAGTATAAAAAAGCAAGCTTCGATACTTATAGTGCTACGCATAATGGTTGGTACAAGCGGATGTAGGAGCTACACTCCCAGCCAGAGGTAGAACCCCTGCATCCCGTCCTAACTTTTTCCAGTTGCTATAAGTCAACAAAACCTCAGCGAGGGCTGTTATGCACCCGATTGTGGCAGTGGTAGCAATCATTGGAATTGTCGTTGTTATGCTTGCTAATCAAGGCAAAGACCCACCCTTGCCAACAGGTAACAATAATTGGCAGGATGTTGCTGCCCTGATCGGCGCGATCGCCTCTATGATCATCGCGGTTGCGACATTGATTGCCCTATTTCTATAGCCCCCCCTAGAGCAAGCACTATCAGGATACATCCTATTTCTGATTAAGTACTTATCAACTCTTAAAAAGATTTTTCTAATCTCATTGGAATCTTCGATAATTTCTACTTTGTCAAATCATTAAAATACTCAATATCGAAACAACGCTATATGTGCTGAAGTCCCTAAGTCAAGCCTCAGCGATCGCCAAATAGATCTGCACATCAGATTATTTCAAAATTGCCAGCATGGTGATCAAACGTTCCATCTAATCCTGGCTCAAAAGGCGAAACATGGGCGATCGCAGCAAGCTCGATCGGGCCATACACATGCGGGAACAGCTCCTCTCCACCTTCCAGGTTTTCGTAAACAAGTCGAGCCTGTAGCTTTTCAGCTTCGATGTGTAGCAGGATCAGCCCTGGCACCGCTTTAAAGAAGTGATTTGCGACCCAAACAACCTGATTTGCATCTGAACAATGAATAAAGCCCTCTGTTTGCAGAGATTCCGCTTCATATTGGTTATGTTGGTTGGCATTCTGCCATTCTGGTTCGGTTGCAATGTGATAAATTCTTGCCATCAGACAATTTAACGCTACGTTACTCATGGTTTCCGATCCAGCCCAGAAGCGTCAACTGAATTTGGTCAATCAATATTTCCTACGTCTACAAAATGAGGTTCTCTTGATTTGAGATGCTACGATCGCAAGTGAAAGAGGTTCAGAGTGAGCCATGTCGCAACTTTGAGTCTCATTTCGTCTAAGCGTGAAACGGAGATACACCCGTGCATCAGGATGGAGCGTTCACTATCTTTTTAGTTTTTGGGATCCTCTGGGCACTCATGGGAGTTGCGGCAGTGGTTGCCCTCTTTAGGTTAGATAACCAACCCATCCGCGTGGGTAAGTGGGGGTTGGTGGTTGCACTACCGATTATTATTCCTTTTGTGTTGGCTCTGGTGATAGCCGCTCGGTTACAAGCTGGGTAAAGAATTTACGCTCATCCTCAAACCACTTTAACGGGGCGTAACCCGAATCGACTCTTTCACCTGCTCGGTCGGATGCAAAACCACCGACTCCCCAACCTGCAAGCCTTGCTTGACCTCAGCCGCGCGATCGCTCCGATAACCAATCTGAATCTGGCGCTGAACAGCTTTGCCCTGCTCAACCATAAACACGCACCAACTTGACTGATTACAGCGAAACAGGGCGCTGATCGGCACTTGCAAAACGTTTTTCCCACTCCAAACCACAATTCGAGTGTCAAGCCGATACGCATCCCCTAGCGATCGCGCAGGGTTCACAAAATCGCCAATCACATTCACGCGCTGTTCCTCCACCCCCAAGGCAGAGACTTTAGTAAAAGCAGACGGTTCTACCAGACGAACTTTGGCTTGTATTGGGTTAGCGTTTAGCTCCGGTTCTCCTCCCGGTTCGATTAAAATTGGATCACCCGGTTGAATCTTAACCGCATCGCTCGAAAGCACATCAATCACAATTTCTAGCCTCGTTGGGTCACCAATATCCATCAATGGGGTGCCACTTGTGACAAATTGGGCACTTTTTTGATGAATCCGTAAGACCTTGCCCGCCACAGGAGAGCGAATATCCGTGCGGGCCGCCTCATCTCGCAATTTTGACAACTCAGCCTGGGTACTGGCGATGCGAGCATCGTACACACGCAGTAAGTAGTCAGGATCGCTTTGCTCTTGTTGCACGACGGCAAGGGCAGCTCTGGCAACATCCACCGCTGATTGGTTCGCTTTGGCAACCAAAATCGCCGCCTCCAAAGCTTTCGCCCTAGAGGTCACATTTAATTCAGCCACCTCTCGATCTTGACGAGAAATCGCGCCACTATCGGCAAGTTGCTGTGCCCGTTGGCGATCGCGTCGCGCTTGCTCCAAGTCTGCTTTGGCTTGAGCAACTCTCGCTTCTGATTCTCGTTGTTGAGCTTCTGCCACTTGAATCCGAATTCGGGCCTGCTCAATAGTTTTTGCCTTGGGTCGTTGGGTCACAACCCCTACTCGTTGTGCCTGCCATTCTGCTAACTGTCCTAAAGCAGACTGTACTGAAGCATTTAACGGTAAGGGATCAATTTGAGCAACTACTCCATTGGCTAAAACCGAGTCACCTTCTCGCAAAGCAATGCGAGCTAAATGACCATCGACACCTGCCGCAATCACAAAGCGATCGCGCACTCGTGTTTTTCCCTCGGCATCAACGGTGACTTGCAACTCACCCCGTTGCACTTGACCAATATCAACCCGAATAGGTGCAGGGCGAAAGGCCCAAACAATTAAGCCCAAAACTCCAATTCCAGCAACCCAATAACCAATCTTTCTCAATGGCAAATGAGGAACAGACGTTGGTTGACTGACCTCAAAAGGCTTCGGTCGCTGGTCTGAGTTAGAAGATAACCGTTGAGGTGCTTGTTTCATAACACGGCTAGATGAATGGTGCAACGAACAGACTTACCATTCCAATTCCAAAGGGGATAGCTTTTGGTCATTCTGCTGAATTCGAGCAATTTCTCCACTCCGCATCGTCACTACTCGATCTGCCATTGCCGCAATGCCAGCATTATGGGTAATGACGACCGTTGTTGTACCCAGTTCCTGATTGACTTGTTGCAGAGCCTCCAGCACAACCTTGCCAGTGTTGTAGTCCAATGCGCCCGTCGGTTCGTCGCAGAGTAAAACTTCAGGCCGCTTAGCAATTGCACGGGCGATCGCTACCCGTTGTTGCTCACCCCCCGACATCTGCGCTGGAAAATGATCGAGGCGATCGCTCAACCCCACCAGAGCCAGAGCCTCCTCTGGATGCATAGGATGACGCGCAATCTCGGTGACCAGAGCCACGTTTTCACGCGCGGTTAGGCTCGGAATCAAGTTATAAAACTGGAAAATGAAGCCAACACAATCCCGGCGAAAGCGCGTTAGCTCAACATCGTTTGCGTAAGTTAGATCGCGATGATGGAAAAACACCCGTCCGCTAGTTGGAGTGTCTAGCCCACCTAAAATGTTGAGCAAGGTCGATTTTCCACTTCCGGATGGCCCTAAAATCACAACAAATTCGCCATCAAATAAATCCAGATCGACCGACTTTAAAGCGTGAACGGCAACAGCCCCCATTTGATAAGTCTTAGTGAGTTGATGCACACGAAAACTCACGCCGACGGAGGTCGCAATCTGACTAGAGGGTGGCGTTATGGGGGGCTTACTCCACATCGTTTACCTTATGGCATTAATCCTCACACCAGTCTTCACGACCTAACAGATCAACAATTGGATCTCTCAACAAAAAATCACTCCTTTCAAGCTCACGTTCTACATACTCCCAATCACGTGGCGGAATAAATTGGCACAGAACGTAGATCGGTTGCTTGCGATCGATAACGCCTTTACAAACCAGTCGGCGTGCTTCTTCGCGAATGACATCTAAGGAATAGGAAACATGTTGCAACATGACTTCATCACCTCGTTGATAGGCATTGCCTAAATAGCTTAGGCGATCGCCACCCTCTATCTTCAATATAGAAATAGAAGTTGAGAAGATTGTGAAGCAATCAAATCGCAAATCAGCTCAAACACCATCACAGCCTGCTCAGCGCATTTCCATATCAATTTAGCAGGCATCAAAAAAGCTCACATTTTATTACAAATTTTATGCAAAACTTTGACCAGACAAAATAAAGATTCTTTAGAATAGTTTAAATAAAATAAAAAACATCACTTTTCTATCTTTTAACCCTCACAACTTCCTCATATTGTTTATCTACTTTCAAGGTAGATCAGTTTATCTATGCTTAATTTACACGCCCCTGCGATGGTTCCTCAACCGATTAGTGACAGCGATCGCCTGTTATTTCTCTCAACCCATCAGCGTTTTCAGCAATTAGATAGCGTCCTTAAATATATCAATGGTGTTGCGCTATTTCAAAGATGACTCCTTTAAGTCAGCCAATACTCGCAGGTAGAGCTTAAACAACTTTGTTAGCTGTCTCTGGAAGAAACCCATGTTCAACAAAATACTTGTTGCGATTGATACTTCGTCTATGAGCCGCTGGGTGTTCAATTTTGCCGTCTCAATCGCAAAGCAATTTAATGCCCATCTAGCCTTGCTCTATGTAGAAACTCTAGAACATTCTGACGTTCTTGCCACCTTGATACCCTATACATTCGAAGAGTACCCCCATCCCCTCGATAACCCACTCAGGTGCTATGTCGGACACTTTGACCCAGAGCGCCTAGATGGAATACACAATCCAGAACTGAACCTGCTTAGGTCTTACACCCACGAAGCAATTACCCACGGAGTTATGGCTGAGTTCTTTCAATGTCTTGGCGACCCAGGTATGAACATTTGCGACTTTGCCAAACTGTGGCAAGCCGACCTGATCATAATCGGACATCGTGGGCGATCGGGATTAGCAGAAGCGATGTTGGGCAGTGTCAGCAATTATGTTGCTCATCATTCTCCCTGCTCGGTTCATATCGTTCGTCCTAGCCTTAATACCAATTCTACTGAGTTCAAGGCGATCGAAACAGTTTTGCACTGAGCCAACCAGCAAAGGATTCTAGCTTGAACCCCATAAAAGTATCGCTGCACAACTTTTGCACAATATTTTCTCTGTTTGCCTTACAAACGGACATTGCAAGTCACAAAGTTTAGCAACGAAAATAGAGCTGGATAGGGATGGATCAGGTACGGTTAAGATATCAGTTTTCATATTGCACTGTTGACCTATCTCACGATCGCTTCAGTATCGATACCATCACTGTGTACTGCGTAGTCGCTACATTTACTTGCTACATTCGCTTCCCAATGAACTAACGGATACAGGTGAGATACGTTAGTAGTTGCTAACCTCAACCAACCCGAAGAAGCCACTTCAAGTTGTACTTCGTACCTAAAGGAGATGTTGATATGTTAAGACACCCAATTCCCCAGGCTTATTTATGGATTCTTTTGTGGTTTATTGTTGCTTTGGTGCTGTTAATGGCAGAGGCAATCCTGATTCCACAACCTATCTTGACAATGGCAAGTCAGGCCAAGGAAGCGTTAGCGACCTTCTTAATTCAGGCTTTTTAACAACGGAGAAACTGACTGAGAATGATTTGGGTTTTACCTCCTCATTCTGGAGGTAAGGATGTCTCCTATCTCCGCTCCGCCACATTCTTCTCTTCAAACTATCGGTAAACCACTTCATCCACTACAGCCCGAAAAAATTCACCTTCAGCATCAAACTTTTCACTTCCAAAGTACCAACCGATCCGCATTTGAGTTGGAATTGTATAACCTGAAAACGTGCCTTCTCGGTCAAAGTATCCGCCAAAGTCTACATAGTGATGTTCAGCTCCTTCAGGGTTACCCCACCGCTGAAAGCGCAATTGCTCTAGGCGTCCGCTGTTGTCCACCGTGAAGTGTAAATCAGTGGTTTCACCCAGTCGAGTTAATTTGACACACGTATGAGCGTCATCGGTGTCAGCCCACTGCACAGCGCGATCGCAAAAGACTGATGGCAGCCAGATACACTCGCCTTGCATGCGTCCAATTCCTGAGCGGGTAACATCACGCCCATTCGCTGTCACTACTGGAAGTAGCCCCAGTAGTTTCCATTGCATCGCCCCTTCCCCATCTAACAGGCGATCCCAGCCGATAATTGGCAATCCATTCATCCACGTAGTCGCGCGCCAGATCATACCTCGTCGCGCACTCAATACCTGCTCAGCCTGAAAGGGCAACCAGGTCTTTAATTTGATCTCGCCGTGCATTCGTAATCGGACAGCAGTGGCGAGTGATGTGTCAGGGGCGATCGTATGGTTGAGATACCGTTGCGCCAAAGGTGAAAGACTTGCATATTGCTCAGGTCGAAAGACTGACCCAGATGCAGATACTGATCTCCACAGTTCATTGAGAGAAAGGTATTGGCCCACACAATATCACCTCTAGAATATCTACTCACTAGACTACCCAGAAATTATGAAGAACTTGTGAGGATTCACCCAAAAACTTATTTATTCACATCTTAAAAATTAACAGTTTGAAATCTTTATTCAATCTAAATCTGTCCTATTTTCAGCAAATTCCCGCACAATTTCCTCAAGGTGTTTTTTTATCATCAAGGTAGTGCGAAACCCACGATCGCCCAACGAGGTCACTATGAACTGCCACTTAGCTGCTACTCTCAAACATTTACGCCAATCTGTTTTAGTGATTGGATATGGCAACCCTCTCCGTAGTGATGATGGCGTTGGCCAACAAATTGCCAACGATATTGCCAGTTGGAGGATGCCAAATGTCGAGGCGATCGCCGTGCATCAACTGACACCTGAACTTGCCGAACAACTTGCAGAAACCGACATCGTCATTTTTGTTGATGTTTACCCTAGCCATACTGACGAAGTGCAGGTACATCCACTCGCACTCGCTCAATCTGGAGTTACGACAGGACATTGCTGTGCCCCAGCCGTTCTACTGTCCACTACAGAGTCAATCTATGGTCACCATCCGCAGGCCTGGTGGGTAATGGTGCCTGGAGAAAATTTTGAGTTAGGAGAGAGCCTTTCATTAATTGCAAAACAGGGTATTGAAGAAGCACTTAACACAATTGAACGCTTGATTCGAACAGTGCGAACAAATCATGTATAAAGTTGGCACAATACAGAACTGTTAGATGTAACCGATACAAATCAACGTATTTCCCTCACAAGTTCCTTACAGTTTTTGCCTACGTTTAGAGGTAGAGTGAGCTGTTAAGCTTCTGGCTTAATGGTTGTTCTAACTTGAATATTTTTCGTGGCGATCGCGCTGAGTAGCCCCTCCTAAAGCATCCTAGTTAGAAGGAAACCCTATACCTGCCCTCACGACTTTTAGTTAAGCCGTGTTCTGTAAGCAGCTACAGCCATTAGGAGGAGCCTCTCAAAGGTAATACGCCAGATTATCAACAAAGCAACACATCAGTACTCGGCGATCGAATCTCTTAACTTGGAGAACGCTATGTCGGAACATGATATTGCAGACTGCCCTAAATGCGAGAAACGCGATTTTGTCTTAAAAGAAGATGGAGTTTGGATCTGCTTGAAGTGTGGTTATACTCAAAAAATGCCGAAGTCAAAATATGATCCAGCGCCTGAACCTAGCATACTCAGTATTTTATTTGCAGCATTTCTTATCGGACTTTTCATGATGGCGGCTTTAGGTCTTTAACAGATAATTAGGGATATTAATATCAGTCATTCCCTTGTTTATAATTATCAAAACAATAAAGTTATCATTTATGACTCTGGCTATCCCATGAGATACTGCTTAAACCATTCACTAGCCAACGCTGCAACTTGTTCAAGTGCCCCTACTTCACCAAACAAATGAGTTGCTTTGGGGATAATTTCAAGTCGTTTTGCCAAAGTATGCCCTAACAAAGAAAAAGCATCTTCATTCATTGCAATAACCGGAAAATCATTACCGCCAACAATCAACAATGTAGCAGCCTGCACTTGATTCAAGTCCGGTCCAATCAAATCGGGGCGTCCACCTCTCGAAACGATCGCCTTTACCACGTCGGGGCGTTTTGTAGCTGCAAGTAGGGCGGCAGCACTACCCGTACTGGCACCAAAATAACCAATGTTAAGTTGTCGGGTTACAGGAGAGCGACACAGCCAGTCAGTTGCGCTCACTAGACGTTCAGACAACAAACTAATATCAAACCGCAGATGTCGCGTTCGTAAATCAATTTCTTCTTCGTCTGCTGTTAACAGATCAAGCAACAGAGTTGCCAATCCTTCCTGCTGAAGCACCTCTGCAACATAGCGATTACGGGGGCTATGTCGGCTACTCCCACTACCATGAGCAAACAAAACTATCCCCTGAGCAGCGGCAGGAATCGTTAAATCCCCTTCCAGTTCGACAGAACCGACAGGAATTAAAACGCGATACTCACAAATCTTGGTATTCATCTTATTCGTTGCATCAGCTTGAAATTCAAACGTGGCGATCAACAGAGATTAGCGGCTAAACCGACGTAAAAGAGTTTTGATAATGAACGGTTGGCTTTGCTAATAGACGGCATACCTCCTCATCTGTCGTTTGAGAGAAGTTTTCATACCAGATACCGATCGCATAAAAAGCTTCAGGTGTGTGTAAACAAACAAGCTCATCAACTTCCATTCTCAATTGCTCGCACACTTCAGGCGCAGCAACTGGCACTGCAACGACCAGTCGCCCAGGTCGCTGAGGCTTTATTACCGAAATTGCGGCTCGCATAGTTGACCCGGTTGCAAGCCCGTCATCCACTAAAATTACGGTGCGATCGCGAATCTCTGGTTGAGCACGAGTCCCTCGATAGACGTGATCGCGCCGCTGCAACTCTCGCAACTCTTTCGCCGCAACTTCATCAATCATCTTTCCTGAAATTCCCAACCAACCAACAACCTCATAGTTTAATACGCGCACACCACCCGCCGCGATCGCGCCCATTGCTAGTTCTTTATGCCCTGGAACTCCCAATTTCCGTACGAGACAAACATCTAAAGGTGCATTTAACGCTTTAGCAACCTCATAGGCAACGGGTACGCCACCCCGCGGCAAGCCCAGCACTAAGACATCAGAGCGATTCGCATAGGCTTTGAGATGAGCGGCTAATAATTGCCCTGCCTCAATGCGATTTTGAAATTGAGCATGATGAGTATGCATTTGATCGACTCCTATAAATCACCGCGATCGCATTTTGTTATTGAAATGTAAAAATGAAATCCTAATTTCAGCTACTGAATCTGCAAATTCACTTAAATAAATATGGATCTAGATTCATCCAAATCCAAAACAAATTAATTTTTAACTAATCCTCAGTCAGGGTAGTTTTGTACAACTTACTGAGATAGGTTAACCCAGTTATCGCGCTCTAGAAGCTTATGCGACTTGAAAATAGTTAACAAGTAGTGCATTAAAGATCACTGAAGCCAGTCATATTTATATAAGCGGCTTCACTCCATCCACCACAGCTCTACTGCAACGCATCAAGAAGTGCAACTTCTCTTGTCTATCGCACTGTGATAACTTAAGGACTTGCTCATTCCCTTTTTGCTGTACTCAAAAGCAGCAAGAAGGTAATATGGGGGTCACAAAAGCTGTTATTTCAAATTGTTGATATAGCTGTTCTAGACTGTTGGTGAACAAAGCAGGTTACGTAAGCCTTCTCATACAGGAAAATTCTTTCACAATCCAGATAGGATCGCTATAGTAATTTGCAGACTGATTGATAATTTCATCCTAAGTCAAATACTTTTAACTTTGTCAGCTCGTTGACAAGTCTCAACATTTCTATTCTCACAACTTCCTGAAAACAAAGGGCTAAATTAGTTACCAAATAAAACCTTTCATAAAGGTAGCTTCTTCTAGAAAAAAGAAATCAAAAGCAATGAGTTTTGAAAGTTTTAAAGTTACCTGAGCAACTCTAAGAATACCGTTTTCATCTCTTTCGGTTCTCTTTTCTTAGAATCGGTGGGGCTATTTTTAGAAATAGAGGATATTAAACAAACTAGCCTCTCTTTAAATACCCCTGTAAAAAGAAACACAATCAAGGAAACAACAGTCTGAGAGTCACCAGACCCTACATAACAATCTGTTTCAAAAGATAAAAAACTTACTAGTAATTTTCTAGCCAACAAAGAGATTTAGGAGGAAAATAGAAGTAGAAGATGGGATCGAAAAGTAGGAGGTGCAAATTATGAGACACACTACTTGGTTTCCAAATGAATTTAGAGATTTTGTCATTGCTTTGATTGCATTGATCCTAACAGCAATGATTTGGGGGCTTTTCTTTGCTCCTGCCGTCATCTAACACCTCACAGCTGAGTTGTGAACACTCCACGTCGAGTTACTACTCGTTATTTGGAACAAACAGAAGGTACGCAGACTCATTTTCTTATACGCTCATTGAAAGTAACCGTTCAAGGGGTTGACAAAATTTAATTGAGAAAAACACTGGCGGCTGTTAGGGTGGCAAGATGAATGAACCCGTTCCTCCCTCGATTGAGTCAATTAGCGATTGCGACTGGGCACAAACGCCGGACAGTGTGAAG
>DVDV01000358.1 GCA_015296075.1 Leptolyngbyaceae cyanobacterium M33_DOE_097
GATAGTTGAAAGCCTTTTCCATGTCTCACATTTTAACATTTTCTGTGTGAGTTTGGTTCGTTTGTATTGGCAGTCAAAGACTGCCGCTCCTATCCCTCCCACCCCTAAAGAGGTGGGTTTCTCGGAGAATTCTCTATGAATTGAACCGCTTTAAGATGTTAATGGAAGCAGGTGAAATTGCAACAACTGAAGGACAAACTCGCTGTAGTTAGCTATTCATAGGCTAGCTTCTTTGCAAAGCTCTGAAGGGGTTATTGTACTCTGTTATGTGTGGGAGGTTTTCATAGATTAGAAAGCCTCTCACATCTTTTTTGCTTATATAGGCAGGGCAAGCCGTTGAAGCTCTACCAATGATGTCTATAACGGCGCGATCGCAGCTGAATTAACTCCAAAATAATCTCTGCATAGCCTATCAACTGTAGCTTAAACTAAATTATTAAAATTAAATATTTGTTTAAGTTGATAAAAATAGTAATGATTCATTTTTCCTTTTTTTCGCCCAAGATGGGGCTAAAGTTTATCGCGATCGCTTCTTCATGGGAGTCTATATACTGACTCATTTCTATACAAGAAGAAGTATCACCAATGGTAGATGATTTTATTGATGCTTTTTATAACATTGGTTTGAAGATTGTTTGTTTGACTAATGCTTTTACACGGGAGGAACGATAATGGCGTACAGTGAAGATCCGCGAGGTAGAGTTGTTGATCGCCCTAACTACTATGCACCAGCTGTTGAATATCAGGATCGCGTTCGTTGGGGTCCAATCATCGCTGGATTAGTAGTTGCAATCAGTTCACAGTTAGTTTTAAGTAGTCTTGGTGCGGCTGTTGGTTTAACAGGTATTGCAGGGTCTGATGCACCCCGCACAAATGCTGGTGATATTGGTACTGCTGTTGGTATTTGGTCAATTATTAGCCTGCTAATTTCTCTCTTCTTGGGAGGATGGGTAATGGCAAAATCTTGTGGTCCTGCTAAGCGCAGCACCATGGTTCTCAATGGTGCTATTCTTTGGGCTACAACTTTAGCTATTAGTGCATGGTTGCTGTCTACAGGTGTTTCTGGTGCTTTTGGTATTGTTGCTTCCAACGCTGGCGAAATTCTCAACCAGGCGGTACCGGGCGGTGTGAATCCTAACGCTATTCCCAACGACCCCAATGTCACGGCAGATCAAGCCCGTGATATTGCTGGTAATGCTGCTAAAGTAGGTTGGTCATTTTTCATTGGATCTTTGCTTGGTCTGGCTGCTTCGCTGTTTGGCGCTTACCTTGGTACGCCTAAGCGGGTTAATGGTGACGTTCAAAGACCTGCTGAAAACTACTAAGTTTGCGAATGCAGGGCTATAGCCCTTAAACCATCTTAGAAATAGCTGCCTTTAACGGTAAAGCTCCTAGCTTTCTGTTAGAGGCTTTTTCTTTTTTAGAGGTTTGATTTGTTGTCTCCAGCATCTACTCGATTGTCTCTATGGTTTTATCACCAGTAGATCAAGTAGGCTTTCAATTAAGCGATCGCGCGATAGGGGAGTTGTCTCTTTACCATAGAAAATTTCTTGTGCGATTACATAAGAGACGAGGGAACCGATAAAAATATGGGCAACCGCTTCGGGGTCGCGAAAACCCAGTTCGGGATGGTGATGGAAGTAGTCGCTCATCAGTTGCCGACCTTTTTGAATCACTGTGCGGCTATAGAGTTTTGCCAGCTCTGGAAACCGTTCAGACTCGGCAATCATCAGTCGCAGTAGGGCAACGTACTGTTGATCAACAATTTTGTTAAGAAATGCGTCGGCAAATTGCCTGAGTAAAACTTTAGGTTCTCCCTGCAAACTATCAGAGCCTAGAGCAATTTGAAAGCGCCGAATTGTCATGCGTTCCATTAACGCGGTAAATAGCCCTTCTTTATCTTGAAAGTGGCTATAGATAGTTTGTTTAGACACACCTGCTGTTGCAGCGACCTTATCCATGCTGGTGCCTGCATAACCTGCATTTAGAAAGACTTGTATCGCGCCTTCTAAAATGGCTTCTCGCTTTTGGCTGGGGTTGTCGGCTTCAGCCACAGTGGATGGTGAGGCCGGCTTCGACGATCGCGTTTTCGGCATTGTGTGATGAGTACCCATGATCAATAAAGAATTGAATTGAGCCGGTAAAGTTGCTTGATTCAATCAATGGAGGTGTTGCTCAGTAAAATAACATTTTGCTATCAATTCTCTAATCATACTAGACAGTCTAGTATGATTAGGCTAGAACTCCAAAACCAGCGAAGGTGCAAACTATGGCCCCATCAGTAGTTTCTGCTCCGGAATCGTCTTCAGCAAAGGTAAAGGGAAAGCGTAGACCCAATCCTCGAATTTTGTTGGCGATCGCCCTTCTCGCTGTTGCAGGTTATGTTGCTTGGCGACAGTTTGCACCAAAACCTGCGGCCACGGTGCTGAGTGTCAGTGGGCGCATTGAAGCGGATGAAACTAATATTGATGCAAAGGTTGGGGGACGTTTGGTGAAAGTCTTGCCGCAGGAAGGGGATGAAGTAAAGGCAGGACAGGTGGTGGTTGAAATTCAAGATGAGGAGATCAATCAACAGTTATTGGCAGCGGTGGCGCAGGTCAGGGCGGCTCAAGAAGAGGTGGCTCAGGCTCGGTTTGATGTGGAAGTGGCTGAGAGCCGAATTCGCGAGGCAGAAACGAATGTGTTGCAGTCTCAGGGTGAATCACAGGGACAGGTTGAGCAAGCTGCGTCGATAGTGGCGGCAAACAAGGCGCAGGTGGCTGAGGCGATCGCGCAGGTGCGACACGCGGAAGCGGCGATTCAACAGGCGGAAGCGGAGCGAAAATTGGCACTGATTGAGCGCGATCGCTATGCCACTTTAGCAGCCCAAGGTGCGGTGAATCGCCAGCAGTATGACCAGGCTCAAACCGAGGCGGCAACGGCTGAGGCCCGAGTTGAGACAGCGCGGGCAACCTATCAGGCTCGATTAGCGGCGGTGCAGTCGGCGCAAGAGCAGTTGGCGGCGGCTCAGGGGAGCTTAACGCGCAGCCGCTCTACAACGCTAAACCCAGAGATCCGGCAGAGCCAGTTACGGGCTTACCGACAACAAAAACAACAGGCGATCGCGAAGTTGGCGGCGGCTGAGGCGAGAGTGCGCAATGCCCAGGCTAATCAGGCGCAGATTCAAAAGCGGTTGGATGCATTTAAGGTGGTCAGCCCGATTAGTGGGGTTGTGCAAGATCGTCCTTTAGAGCCAGGAGCAGTGGTGACAACAGGGAAGACGCTGCTGACGGTGATCAATCCGCAAGCGGTGTATCTGCGGGCTTATGTGCCAGAGGGCGAGTTGGGCAAAATTTATGTGGGTAAGGAGGCGAAGGTGTTGCTTGACTCTTTCCCAAACCAACCGCTGCCAGCCAAAGTGAGTGCGATCGATCCCAATGCTTCGTTTACGCCGGAAAATATCTACTTTCCTAAAGACCGGGTGCGGCAGGTGTTTGGCATTAAGTTGGCGATCGAGCAGGATAAACCCTACGCTAAACCGGGGATGCCTGCGGATGCCGAAATCAGCTTAGAGTGATTCGTTAATTGGGGAAATCGGTATGGTCAGGAATGCATCACCCACCGCGATCGCGCTTCAGGCACAAGATGCTGCCAGGGTGCCGCTGATTCAGGTGCGGGATCTGCGCAAAAATTATGGTGCTTTGGCAGCGCTACAAGGCATCAGTTTTGAGGTGTATCCCGGTGAGGTGTTTGGCTTAATTGGGCCGGATGGAGCCGGAAAAACCACTACGTTCCATATTTTGGGTGGGGTGATGGAGGCATCTTCTGGAATGGTTGATGTGCTGGGTCAGAAACCGCGCAATGCTCGTCTGAATATCGGTTATTTAACGCAACAATTCTCGCTTTACCTTGACTTGAGCATTGATGAAAATCTTCGTTACGTTGCGGGTTTGCGAAGGGTAAATGAGGCTGACTTGCAACAGCGACGTGAGAAGTATCTCGCGTTGATGGGCTTAGAGCAAATTGGTGGGCGCTTGGCAGGGCAACTATCAGGCGGGATGAAGCAAAAGCTGGCTCTCTGTTGTGCGCTGATGCCGCAGCCGCAAATTCTTTTGCTGGATGAGCCGACAACGGGGGTTGATCCGGTTTCGCGGCGTGAGTTTTGGGATGTGCTGGCAACGCTTGCCAGTGAAGGGATGACAATTGTGGTCGCAACGCCTTATTTAGACGAGGCTGAGCGTTGTCATCGGATTGCTTTAATGTATGACGGGCAAATTAATGAAGTTGGTACACTCAAACAACTGCGCCTCAATTTAGGGCTACAACGTTTAGAAGTCCGAACGGAGGATATTCCTGCGACAGAGCAGGTGTTAATGCCTTTAGTGGAGAAGCAGACGGCGGATCTGGTGGATGTGCAAATGTTTGGCGATCGCCTGGATGTTTTGGTGAAAGACCCGACGCAGGCAGAACCAGAGGTACGACGGGCGATCGCAGAGCAGGGTATTGTGTGTCAGAGCATTCAGCAGAGTGAGGTGACGCTCGAAAATGTGTTTGTGACTCGTTTGCGACAGCAGGGTTCTGATCCACCGTTTATTCCTTTACCGCGCAGGGTTAGGACTGATTCGCAGGTGATGCGGAGCAATGGGGACGTGCGATCGGCTCCGGTTGCAATTCAGGCGAGGCAATTACGCAAGACGTTTGGCACTTTTCAGGCGGTGAAAGGGGTTGATTTGGAGATTCGCTATGGGGAGATTTACGGCTTGCTGGGGGCGAATGGAGCTGGCAAAACGACAACGATCAAAATGCTGTGTGGTTTGCTGCCTGCCAGTGGTGGCGAAATCGCGCTAGCGGGACAAACCAAGAACTTGCGGAGCCGGGAGCTACGAAAGCGAATTGGTTATATGAGCCAGAAGTTTACGCTTTACGATGATTTGAGTGTGGTTGAAAATCTCAAATTCTACTGTGGGGTGTATGAAGTTCCAACTGGGTATCGCCAGCAAAAGATCGACTGGGTACTGGAGATTTGCGGCTTGCAAGGACAAGAAAATATGCTGACAGGTCGGCTCCCCGGTGGCTGGAAGCAACGGGTTGCGTTTGGAGCGTCGGTGATGCACGAGCCTGAAATTTTATTTTTAGATGAACCAACTTCGGGGGTTGATCCTTTAGCGCGACGGCAGTTCTGGCGGTTGATTAACAATTTGGCGCAACAGGGTACGGCGGTGTTAGTCACGACTCACTACCTTGAGGAAGCAGAGCAGTGTAACCGGATGGGGTTTATGGTGGCGGGTGAAGTGGTGATTCAGGGTTCACCGAGTCAGATTAAGGCAGCACAACCGGGTCAACTGATTGAGCTACGGGTTGATCAAACGCAGCGGGCATCCAGTCTTTTGAAGACGCAGTTAGAGAGCTGGCGGGTTTCTATTTTTGGCGATCGCTTGCATGTTGTACTCGACCAACCAGAGCGTGAGCTGCCCAAGCTGCAATCGGTTTTAGCGGCGGCTGAGATTCAATTGCTTGCTCAGCGAGTTGTGCCGTTTTCGCTGGAAGATGCCTTTATTAGTGTGGTGCAGCGGACTGAAATGGGGACAAAACACCGGGTTGATTAGAGATCTTGGAGGTTATTTGATTGATTTGATTGAGATAGGTAGAAGTCAACAATTCGACAAAACAGGGTATGAAACGGATTCTTTCTCAAGCTGTTAAAGAACTGGCGCAGTTTCGCCGCGATCGCCTGACGTTGGCACTGGCGTTGTTGTTACCCTTGATGACGTTGTTGATTTTTGGTTTTGCGATTCGGCTAGAGGCAAAAGATATCCCGATTGTGATCCAAGATTTTGACAATAGCCAACTCAGTCGCCTCTACACTGAAAAGTTATTCGCGACGAATCAATTTACGCCTGTAAACTGGCAGTCGGCACCAGAAACGGCGCTTGATTACAACTTCGCGAAAGCAGCGGTGATGATTCCGCCTGATTTTAGCCAGCGGGTGACCGGAAATCAGTCCAGTGAAGTGCAGGTAATTGTTGACGGCACGGATGTGAACAATGCGCGGGTGATAAAAAATAGCATCAAGGCGACGACGCAGGCATTCTTACAAGACCAAAAGTTGATTCCTGAAAATCGGCTGGTAGTGCCCGAAACTCGGCTCTGGTTCAATCCAGGACGCGAGGAGTCACTCTATATTGTGCCGGGTGTGTATGCCGTTGTGTTGTGGATTTTTCCGTCTCTGTTGGCCGCGATCGCTATGGTTCGGGAAAAAGAAAGGGGGACGATCCTTCAAGTCTATGCATCGGACTTAACGGCTGGTGAGCTGATTTTGGGTAAGGCGTTGGCTTACCTGGTTGTTGGGCTGGGGATGGCGATCGTCATTATGGGGATTGGTGCGCTCATCTTTCGGTTGCGGTTTGCAGGTGACCCGATGCCGTTGTTGATCGGCACACCGCTTTATCTATGGGCGAGTGTCATGTTTGGAATTATGTTGGGGGCGCGAACGGCGAGCCAAAATGCAGCGGTGCAGGGTGTGGCGCTGGTTGGCTTTTTGACAGCGTTGCTGTTGTCTGGGTTTATTTATCCACTCAGCAATATTCCATTTCCACTATCGCTGGTGTCGAATGTGGTGCCTGCGCGCTACTTCATTGGCATTACACGTGATGCTTATGTGCGGGGTATCGGCTGGAGTGGGGTCTGGTTTAATCTGCTGATGATTTTTGGATTAGGACTGATCCTGTTTAATGTTGCTCGCAAAGCACTGAGTCGTATGCAACTGGGAGACTAAGCAATGTTGCGTCAATTTTTTGCCAGTCGGTTTTGGGCATTGGTTCGCAAAGAGGTGAATCAGATTGTGCGAAATAAGCAATTGTTGATTATGTTGATCGTTCCACCGACGCTGCAATTGCTCATTTATGGCTTTGCGCTTAACCCAGATGTGCATCATCTCAAATTGGGAGTGGTGGATTATGCACAGACGGCTGATAGTCGAGAGTTGGTTGCTGCATTAACTGAAAATCGCATCTTTGATGTTGAGATGGTTACATTTGACGAGTCGGTGTTAGCTCGTCAAGTTGAAACTGGCAAACTAACTGTTGGAATGGTGATTCCGCCAAAGTTTAGTCGTGATTTAGCGGGCGATCGCCCGTCCCCGATTCAGTTTTTTATTGATGGGGTTGACGCAAATACAGCTGGAATTGCGAGTGGCTATATTCGACAGATTGTGCAGCAATTTAATCAGCAATACTTGAGTCCAAACATGCGTGTACCGATTAGCACGCAAGTGATCTTTCTCTATAACCAGGGGTTAACGAGTAGCTGGTTTTTTGTGCCGGGTGTGATGGGGTTGGTGTTGACTTTGATTGGCTCGATTGTCTCTTCCATTACGGTGATCCGTGAAAAGGATACAGGCACGCTAGAGCAACTGCTGATGACTCCTTCGGAAGCATGGGAGATTTCGTTATCAAAAGTAGTGCCGCTGTTTGTGCTATTGATGGGTGATGTGTTGTTAGCACTAACAATCGGACGGTTGATTTTTAATGTGCCTTTCCGGGGCAATTTTCTTCTATTTATGGTGTTGTCGGGCTTATATGTTTTTGTCGGGATTGGTGTTGGAATTATGCTTGCAACGCTGTGCCAATCACAACAACAAGTCGTGCTAACAACATTCTTCATCAACTTACCAATGGTGCAACTCTCAGGTGCGATCGCCCCGATTGAAACGATGCCTAAGTTCTTTCAATATCTTTCAATTGTGAATCCGTTGCGCCATTATATTGCGATCGTGCGGGGCATTTTGCTGAAGGGGGTTGGCTTAGAAGCCCTTTGGCTGCATGTTTTGGCTTTAGCGGTGTTTGCGATCGGTTTGCTAGCAATCAGCACAAATCGGTTTCGCAACCAACTAAACTAAAATGGATGTAATGCCAAATAAGAAGACGGTTTTCCGATTTAATCAGGTTGTGTAGGAGCAGGTTTTGCTTTTGCACTTCGTGGCGACAAGTTACTGAGCGACAGCTATAGTCATAGTCATCTTAACCTGGGATTTCTAAAGTGAAAGTTGTGCCGCTAGGTTTATTGTTTTCAACGTCAATCGTGCCACCATGGGTTTCAATTGCCATCTTAACGAATGCTAATCCTAACCCTGTTTGAGAGACACCATTCATTAGTGTACCAATCTCATATTTCTCAAAAATATGGCGTTTTAGTTCTTCGCTGACACCTGGCCCCTGATCGATCACCCGAATCATGGCTCCTCCAGTTTCGAGATAATGAGCTTGCAACACAATTTTATGCTTAGAAGGGGAAAATTTAATTGAGTTAGAGAGTAGGTTATCCAGCACACGCCGAAAAATATTTGCGTCTACTCGCACGCTGCCACCGGGTTCTGGAAGTTGACTGATTAGAGTGATAGACTTTTGGGCTGCAACGGCTTCGAAGTCCTCTAAGGCTGAGGTACAAAGGGCACAGAGGTCTATTTCGCTCAGTGTCAGCAACATCTTGCCTGATTCTAGTTTTGCCATAAACAACAAACTATCGATCTGTAGTTGCAATTGATGTGCAGCAACTTCAATTTTGTCAACTTTTTTTTGTCCTGATTCTGTCACTTCATTTGTGATGCGCAGCAATTCAGTTGCGAGTAGAATACTAGACAGGGGGTTGCGGAGGTCATGCACAATCATGCTGACCATATCTTCTCTGAGTTGAAGCAATCGCTGTAAGTCGTCGTATTGCTGTTTGATGCGCAACATCGAGCTGACCCTGGCGCATAGCTCTTGGCTGCTGACAGGTTTAGTTAGAAAATCGTTGGCCCCTGCATTCAGACACTTTGCCAAATCTTCTTTTGAGTTGAGTGATGTCACCATAACAATTGGAATATGACACCATAAGCGGTTGGCTTTAATCTTGCGGCAAAGCTCAATCCCATCGTAACCGTTCAAGGGGTTGACAAAATTTAATTGAGAAAAACACTGGCGGCTGTTAGGGTGGCAAGATGAATGAACCCGTTCCTCCCTCGATTGAGTCAATTAGCGATTGCGACTGGGCACAAACGCCGGACAGTGTGAA